>ONBQ01000018.1 GCA_900316145.1 uncultured Eubacteriales bacterium | reverse complement strand
CGGTCGTAGCCTTGAAATAAAATGATATCGCGGTCTAACTCGCGGTACTGCATGGTAAGGTCCATAGGTACTGCCTCCTCTTACGCCTTCGGGAAATCCCACTCGGCATAGAACTCTTTTAAAAACCCTTCCATGACCTGATGACGATGCTCCGCCAGGATCCGGGCGGTGTCCGTATTCATCATGTCTTTTAGCAGCAGCAGTTTTTCATAAAAATGATTGATCGTGGTATTGCTGTTTTTGCGGTATTCTTCCGCCGTTTTGCCCGGCTGGGGCACGATGGCGGGATCATACATGGCCTGCCCCCGGCTTCCGCCGTAGGCAAAGGTGCGCCCTATGCCGATGGCTCCGATGGCATCGAGCCGGTCCGCGTCCTGAACGATCCTGCCTTCCAGGCTTTCCGGTATTTCGGTGTCGGCGCCTTTGAACGAAACCTTGGCTATGATCGCGCAGACTTTGTCCCGGGTCTCTTCTGAAAAACCGAAGTCCTTCATCAGCTGCACGGCATGTTCTGTCACTCCGAAGTCTCCTCCGGTGAGCTTATAATCATCGACATCATGCAGCAGGGCGGCCAGCCGGCATAAAGGCGCATCCGCCCCTTCTTTTTCAGCCAGATAGATGGCCAGATTCAAGACACGGCGCGTATGGAACCAGTCATGACCGGACGCGTCTCCCCGGAAAAATCTTTGCACCGCCTCATCCAAGGCGGGCTGATAGACGACCTCGAACTCTTCACATACGACGGGCATGTCTTCCGTGAACACAAGCCCGGCTTCCTCCATCTCGCCGATAAAAAACTCTTCGTGTACTTTGCGCCAGTACGCCAGGGAGCGATCGCCCTCGCCTTCCTTCCAGGCATGATCCGCGGGTACATCCCGAAATGGTATGATCCGTACTCGGGTGGTCCGGATCACACAAACGGCTTCATCCTTCGAGTCCAGGATCACGCTGTACTCTCCGGCTTCCGGGACCTTTTCCCCCTCGGCTTCGTAGACCGGATAGGCCGAGGCCGTGCCTGTTTTGATGCCTTGGCAGACCAGCTGTGCCAGGTGGTCCGGTTCATCGCCGAAGGCCCAGGCCTCATAGTCCGCCTGGACCCCGAACGCTTTCCATAACTGTTCCGCTTTCATCTCAGTCGATCATCGTGACGCGCTTGTGCACATCCTCGATCTCTTCTTTGGCTCCGGGATAGACCGGCCACCCGGTAAAGGGGTCTGTGCTCTTGCGCGGAATGATATGGAAATGCAGATGGAAGACGCTCTGTCCGGCCGGCTGTCCGCTGGCATTGAGGATGTTGACTCCTTCATAGCCGCAATCTTCGGTCAGATGATTGGCGACCTTTTTGACGGTCTCGATGGTCTGATCCAGGGTCTCCTTGTCACAATCCAGCACGTTCGTCACATGCTTTTTGGGGATGACCAGGATGTGGCCGTCCACATCGCCCGCTACATCCATAAAGGACAGCGTGTTTTCGTCTTCGTATACTTTCCGGCTGGGGATCTCGCCCCGAATGATCTTGCAGAAAATGCAGTTATCCATGTTTTTTCTCCTTATAATTGATTGTTTTCGATCCAGGCGGCTACCTTTTCGGCGACCTTCTTTACGGTGCCTTCCTCAAAGGGGCTGTCCAGACCGACATATTTGACCGTATCCGCGAAACGTCTTGTTCCGGCGCTTTCAATGAACATCATATATTTCTCCCAGGCCAGCTTCTCATCTTCCAAAGAGAGCATCCAGAACTGGAAGGCTACGACCTGCGCCAGTGCGTAGTCGATATAATACAAAGGATTCATGAAGACATGCAGCTTGTACTGCCAGCCCGCGTAACGGCTGTAGAACGGAATGTCCTCATAATCTGTCAGGTGGGGCTGGAAGGCCTCCAACAGACGTTTCCATTCCTGATGACGCTCTTCAGGCGTCCAGTCCGGATTCTCATAGGCGCTGTACTGGAACGCGTCGATGATGCAGGCATAAGGAATGAAGGACAGCGCGTTTTCCGCGTGCTCCACTTCATATTTGGCGGTGTCTTCTTTTAACAGCAGTTCGTGGAACTTCGCGGTCAGGAACTCCATGCTCATGGAATGGCACTCCGCCGTTTCGCTCGTATAACGTCTCAGGTAACTGTTGCCCTCAAAAGCCGGATTCCGGAACGCCCGGTAGCCTTCAAACGCATGGCCGGCTTCATGGGTCAGCACATCCACATCGCCGGACCCGCCGTTGAAATTGGAGAAGATGAACGGTGCCTTATATTTCGCGATGGACGCGCAGTAGCCGCCCGGCGCCTTGCCCGGCTTGGACTCCACTTCCAGCAGACCATTGTCTACCATGAAATCAAAGAATTCTGCCGTTTCCGGAGAGAGTTTATGATACATCTCCTGCGCCGCCCGGATCAGTTCTTCCGGCGTGCCCTTCGGAGTCGGGTTGCCATCCAGGAACATGACCAGATTATCATACGCTTTCCAATCAGCCACGCCGATGCGCTGTGCCTGCAGCTTCTTGATCTTTGTGACCAGCGGAACCAGGTCATGCTGCACCTGATCACGGAACGCCTTCACCTCTTTGGCTCCATAGCCATAGCGGCGCATGCGGATCAGAGCCAGCTCCGTATAATCTTTATATCCCATGATTCGGGCCTGCTCATTGCGGTTGTGGACCAGACGGTCATAAATGGAATCAAGCTCTTCTCCGATGCTGTCAAAGAAGGCTCCCTCCGCGGCGAAAGCGGCGCGACGCACTGCCCGGTCCGTAGAAGCCTTATAAGGCGGCATCTGCTCGACCGTAAGGGTCTTGCCATCGAAGGGGATCTGGGCGGAAGAATAGAGCTTGAAATACCGCGTGGTAAGCTGGTTCTCTTCCTGCATCAAAGGAATGATCTCCTCGCACATGCCCTTCACCTGGTAGTCGATCTTCTCCATGGTGAATTCACCCAAAGCCTCCTCCAGCTCCGGACGGAATCGGGATTCTGACATGGCCTTGGCCAGGCGCGTCATCTCATTTTGGATCAAAGGCATCTTCTCATTGAAAAACGCCTGCTCCCCGGCATAAAACTCATCCCGGGTATCGATATCATTACGGATGCTGGCGATCGTATGCAGACTGCTGAATTCCTTCATGTATTCATCGCACGCGCGAAAAGCCTCCAGCTGCTGCTGTGCGTTTTCCGCGTTCTGCACTTCGGATACGATCTTCTTCAACTCAGCCAGAACGGTTTCTACATCCGGACGGGTGTACTCATAATCTTTAAACTGCATGATAACCTCCATTTCGAAGTATCTTACCGTGAGTGAAATGCCATATTCACCATGGACCTTCTGGGGCAATTATATCATGGAAAAAGGGGGATGGGAAGAGGGAGAAATCCCATACAAAAAAGCCGCCCTTTCGGGCAGCTCTTGTTCTCATGCTTAGAAAGTGATCGATACCACTTCCGTATCCACGTCATTGTCCCAGGTCTCCCAGTCAAAGAAATGGAAGGACAGCTCTACGCTCTCGATCTCGGTGATATCATTTTTTTCCAGATCCGATTCCATAAAGGTGATATCATCGATCGCATGCTTGCCGGCGTTCACATCGCTGGAGAACATGGGATCGACCATGAACCCGTTGATAGAGACGTCACGCGTCTGGACGGTCAGGTTTCTGGTCCCTTTATTCTCAATGGACACGCGAATAGCAGGACCCCAGATGGGATCTTCGATCAGGCCTATCACACGGATGGTCACTTCATCGCTTTCATAGGCGACCTGGCCGCTTTCATCAAAGGTATAGGTGAAGCCTTCGGCCGCGGTCGTTTTCAGCGAGATCGGTTCCGAATCCAGAATGGTTTCCCAGCTGGAGGAATCAAAGATACGGAATACGAATTCCATGTCCGCTATCGTCGTAATGCCGCACTTTTCAAAATCGGAATCCAGGAATGTCAGGGCATCATTGGCCTTTTTCCCGCTGACCACATCGACAGACATCATAGTATCCACCATATAACCATTTACGGAAGCGCTGCTGCACTGCACGGTGACATTGGCATCGGATTCATTTTCGATCAACAGTTTCACCTGCG
>ONBQ01000066.1 GCA_900316145.1 uncultured Eubacteriales bacterium | reverse complement strand
CTTTTGAAAGCAAACATGCCAGAGATCAAAATCTCGGTCGATGCCTCCTGCTGTGCCGGCGTCACGCCTGAAAAGCATCTGGCGGCACTGGAAACGATGCGTTCCTGCCAGATCCAGGTGGAAACTGCCTGATGAAAAGGGTCCTGTTAAGCGTGTTGACACTGGCCTGGATGGTGCTGATCTTCTCCATGTCATCAGCAAAGGGAGAAGAATCCGGCGGCATGAGTGAAAAGGCCGTTCGGCTGATCGGAAAGACTTTGTACGCGGACTTTGAAGAGTGGGAGCCGGAGAGGCAGGACGCATTTATTGAAAAGCTTGAGTTCCCTTTGCGCAAGGCGGCTCATTTTACGGAATATATGGTGTTAGGTCTGTTCATGGCCCTGACACTTAAAGAATGGGGCGTGAGGAAGCATCTTTTCTGGATCGCCCTTGGCTTGTGCGCGCTTTATGCCGGCTCAGATGAGCTGCATCAGCTCTTTGTATCCGGCCGCAGCGGGCAGATCCTGGACGTATTGATCGATACGGCAGGAGCCGCCGCGGGAAGCGTGCTGCTTAGAAGAAAGAACCAGAGGACGGCTGAATAAAGCCGTCTTTTTTTAAAAAAGCTTCTGTTCAGTAACCTTAAGAAAAACTTAATCGTTTCGATGGTTTTTTCCTAAAGCTCTGTGGTGTATAATAACGGCATAATCTTAAGTTGGACTGTGAGGGCGAGCACATGCATAACATACTGATCTGTGATGATGAAAAAGACATCGTGTCGGCGCTGAAGATCTATCTGCACGATGAACAGTATCATCTGTTCGAAGCCTATAACGGGGAAGAGGCTTTGGATGTTATGAAAAAAGAGGATATCCATCTGGTCCTGATGGATATCATGATGCCGAAGATGGACGGGATCACGGCCATGCTTAAGATTCGGGAAATGAGCAACGTTCCGGTCATCCTGCTCACGGCCAAAAGCGAGGACAATGACAAGATCCTGGGGTTGACGGTCGGGGCGGATGACTATATCACAAAACCCTTCAATCCGCTGGAGGTCTCCGCCAGGGTCAAGTCACAGCTCAGACGCTATCGGCTTTTGGGCAGCAAGCCGGAAGAGAGCCGGTCGATCACCATTGGCAGTATCGAACTCAATGATGCGCGCAAAGAAGTGCTGGTGGATGGAGAGATGGTCAATCTGACTCCTAAAGAGTATGAGATCCTGAAGCTGATGATGAGCGAACCAGGCAAGGTGTTTTCGCCGGATCAGATCTATCGCAAGGTATGGGGGCAGGAGCCGTATGGCAGTGAGAATACCGTTGCCGTCCATATCCGGCATTTGAGAGAGAAGATCGAGATCGAACCGGCAGAGCCCAGATATATCAAAGTGGTATTCGGGCAGGGATATAAAGTAGAACGAGGTAGAGCAAAATGAAACATAGAGCAAGAAGCTGGGCCGGAAAGACCCTCCTGTATTTTTTGACCGTAATTTTGGCTTGTTTAGCTGCTGCATGCTTGATCGGTACGATCGCGATCACGGAAATATCCCTTTCCGATTCGGTCTGGTATGATCTGGAGCAATTTGCCTGGGGAAATCTCTATTTCTGGTTATATAAGAATCGGGTCCTGATCCCGATCGTAGGCGGGGTCTCGGCTTTAGGGGCTTTAGCATCCTTTATTGCCCAGATGTGTGTGGCCGGCAGGCGACCATATTCAGACGAACTTTATCCCGGCCCTATGCAGATCGTTCCAAGCGACATCATGCTGGCTGGTGCGGTCCTGGTACTGGTACTGGCATCGCAGCTTCTGCTGGAAATGACGAGCGGGAGTGCTGCGGCCGATGTCGTCCTTCTGGTGCTGCTCATGATCGGTGGGATCACATTTTTCATCGCCCTATGCCTGAACATCGCGGGGCACGTGAAAAAAGGCGACCTGATCCGGTCGTCGGTGACCTATCGGGTCCTAAATGGGCTTTGGCGCGTGGTCCGTTTCCTGTTCCGGACCCTGCCCTTGACTTGGAAGGTCCTGATCGGGTTCGGAGCGTTAAGTCTGGTAGAACTGATCTTCGTCCTGATGTCAGGCAACTTAGGCCTTTGGTGGTTCCTGGAAAAGCTGATCCTGACGCCGGTCCTTTTGTGGATCGTGGTGCAGATGCGGCGGCTGCAAAAAGGGGGAGAGGCCATCGCGACGGGAGACACCGGCTATCAGGTGAAAACAGAGCATATGCTTCCCGTATTCCGCCAGCATGGTGAGAACCTGAATCATGTGGCGCTGGGCATGCAGAATGCCATCGATAAGCAGCTTAAAAGCGAACGGATGCGGACGGAGCTGATCACAAATGTCTCTCACGATATCAAAACACCGCTCACATCCATCATCAATTACACGGATCTGATCAGCCGGGAAGAGACCGATAATGAAAATATCAAAGAATATACCGAAGTCCTGACCCGTCAGTCCACGCGTCTGAAACGCCTGATCGAGGATCTGGTGGAAGCGTCCAAGGCATCGACCGGCAACCTTGAGGTGGAGCTGGTCCCGACCCAGGCTAAAGTATTGCTGAGCCAGGCGACCGGAGAATATGAAGAACGTTTTGAACAGCTGGGACTGGAGCCGGTGCTCAAAATGCCGGAGGAAGAAATACGTCTTCTGGCCGATGGACGTCGCATGTGGCGCATTTTCGACAATCTGCTGAATAATATCTGCAAGTATTCCCAGACAGGTACCAGAGTATATATCACGCTGCAAAAAGAAGCGGAGAATGTTGTGTTCTCGTTTATGAACATATCAAAAGAACCGCTCGGCATCAGCGCGGATGAGCTGAAGGAGCGGTTCGTAAGAGGAGACGTATCCAGAAATACAGAGGGAAGCGGCTTAGGACTTTCGATCGCGGAAAGTCTGGCTAAGCTGCAGAATGGGCGGCTGGATCTTCAGATCGAAGGAGACCTGTTTAAGGCGATCCTGACCTTTCCCGCGCTGCCTTAACGGGCGCGGACCTGCTGCTTGTCAGAGACCTTCAGGAAGATAAAGCCAAGGGCGAAGAAGATAGCCAGAGAAGCAACGGCGATATTGATGGTGCCGCCGGCCAGCTTGACCCACGCGATGACCGCGGAGCCCAGGAAGGAAGCGCCTTTAGAGAAGATATCATAGATACCGAAATATTCTCCGGAGTTTTCCGGCGGAATGATCTTGGAGTAGTAGGAGCGTGACAGGGACTGGATGGAACCCTGGAAGCAGCCGACACCGAAGGCCAGGATGCCGAAATGCCAGATCGTGGACAGGGTCAGCGCGTACAGACATACGCAGAAGTAACCCACGATGCAGATCAGGATCAAAGGAACGGTCTTGAATTTCTTGGAGAGATTGGCGAAGACCAGAGAACCGAGCCAGGCAACGACCTGCGTCGCCAGCAGAAATACGACTTGACCGACGGTGTTCAGACCCAGATCGGTACCGATGTTGATACAGTTGTCGATGATGGTGCCGACGCCGTCGATGTACAGGAAGAAAGCGATCAGGAAGAACAGAACTTTCTTGTCATGCAGGGCGATGGTCTTCAAAGTGCGGCCGATCTTCTTGAATGCCGCGCCGATCGCGCCATGTGTATCAACATAATTGATCTGCTTGTAATTCTTCAAAAGCGGCATGGTCACGATGAACCACCAGATACCGGTCACAGAGAAACCAATGATCTTGGACAGGATGCCCGGAATCACTTTCATCATATCCGGACCCAGCACATAAGCGATCAACGCGACTGTGAAGGGAATGCAGGAGCCGATGTAGCCCCAGGCGTATCCGAACGAGGAGACCTGATCCATGCGGTCTTCCGTGGTGACGTCATTGAGCATGGAGTCATAGAACGTCAGGGAAGCGGAATAGCAGATCTTGGTCAGGACATAGACCACGATGAAGATGACCCAGGTCGGCGCGAAGCCGTTGATGATGCAGCCGATGACGCCCAAAGATACGGCGGTCTGGAAGAAGATCTTCTTGGTGTCTTTGTGGTCGGCGATCGCGCCTAAGATCGGTCCTAACAGGGCTACGGCAATGGTGACGACCGCGATCGAGATGGAATAATAAGCGGTTGCCTTATCTGATGAGATCTGACCCGGACCGGTTCCGATAGCCAGGCTTTTAAACCAGATGGGGATCAAAGAACAGGCCAGCATTGTGTAGGCGGAATTGCCAACATCGTACAGAACCCAGGATTTTTCTTTTTTAGTCAGATTCTTAAACATATGCTCCTCCTGTATCATTTCGTATTTTTCATGATTGTAACACAAATGAGGAACAATTAAAAGAAATTTTGTGAAAATACTACAAAAAAACTCCACGCATGTAAAGAAGCGTGGAGTTTTAATGTTTCATGATCGATACGGATCAACGATAACCCAGCGCGGAGCGGACATCCGGGTCGCTGGGATCCCGATAACGATGATAAAGCACGTCGCGGGTGAGGCCGGGAAGCGGTTCGCTGATATCCTTGGGCAGATCCTTGTACTGAACATTTTTCAGCTGGATCGGATCCTCACCGCGTACGAACGGTACGAGGGCCAGGCTGTAGCAATAGTGGCCGGGCACCAGCTGATAAGGCGGGAAGACCTCCGCGCCGCAGCTGGCATTGCCAAGACCGGTCTGTTTGAAGTCGGCATATACATATACATCGTCGGAATCCGGCAGCTCATAGGTGTGCCGGCAGGCATCCAGCTGTTCAGAGGTGTAAGGAATGGCTTTCATGGAGATGCCGTCTTCGCTTACGACCGCCAGTCCGAAGTGATGGCCGTGTACGGCCAGGACCTTGCAGGCCATATGATCATCATATTCCTGAGGACGAACGTAGAAGGCTTCGTTGCCGGAAGCGACAGGCTGACTGAAACGTCCCAGGTGCCCGGCTGCCTGGCGATCTGGATAGGTTTCTTCACCAAAGCCATACCATTCGGTCTGCTTCATGCGCTTGTTGGCCTTCATGCGGATCCCCACACGGGCCAGCGTAGGAAGGGAAGCATCCGCCTCCACATCTTCCGTAAGCAGGATGCGGCCATCCGCGAACAGCGTGTAAGCGGCATTGACTGTCAGACCGGACAGAGTGTGACGGGTCCGGACAACGACCGCCTGTCCATCCATAGCCGCGTTCAGGAAGGAAAGGCTGAACTTCGGAGAAGACAGACCGGCGCTGTACCAGTTCTTCTCACCGCGGACGAAGGAGGAGCGAACGTCATTGTCTGTCGGCGCGCGGAAGAAGCTTGGACGCAGATCCAGCAGCAGGTGATTGCCATTGACTTTCAAAGAGGTCAGGAAGCCGGTCTTCTGACTGAAGGCTGCCTCCATCTTCGAAGAAGTAACGAACAGTTTTCCATCCTCTTCCCGGAAAGAGGGGACCTCAGCCGGAGCTTCATAGACAGGAGCATCGGTGTGAAGGTGGGGCAGCAGGAAGGTTTGATGAGCTGCTTCGTAGCCGGCTTCGCAATACGGGGTCGCCTCGGCGTAAACAGCCTTGAGATCAAGCACATATTCGGCACCGGGCACCAGGTCGATGTTCGGCCGGTGAAGCTTCAGCTCTGTGACGGAATCCGGCTCGATATCCACCAGGGACATGGAGCGGCTGTAGATGGGCGTGCCATCCTGCAGCAAGGTGATGATCAGGGTGAATTCGTCAAGCGTCTGGAAGGAATACTCGTTGCGGATGAGAAGCGTGTAGGGATCCGGCATCGTAAAGCCGATATATTCCTGGACCTTCTTCAGCTCCAGAAGCTTAGGCGTGACCTTGCGGTCCGGCGTGACCAGTCCGTCGATGCAGAAATTGTCATCATGGAATTCTTCACCGGAGTCACCACCGTAGATGAAGCCCTTTTCGGTCTTGATACCGTGGTCGCACCATTCCCAGATGTAACCGCCGTGCAGCTGCGGGATCTCGCGGAACCAGTGCCAGTATTCGCTTAAGGAACCCATGGCGTTGCCCATGGCATGACCGTATTCGTTGCAGACATACGGACGATCCGGATGCTCCTTTACGCGGGTCAGCATATCAGCCGGGGTGGGATAGGTTTCGGAATCCATGTCAGCCACGCAGTGCATCTGCCTCTTATGGACCAGACGGAACGGATCATACGCCTTCAGATAAGCGGAGCCGAAGGCCACGTTCTCCCCAAAGCCCAGCTCATTGCCCAGAGACCAGATGATGATGCTGGGGTGGTTCTTGTCGCAATGGACCATGGAGGAGACCCGGTCGATATATCCGTTATGCCATATAGCGTCATTGCCGGGCAGGATATTGCGGCGGTAGGACAGGCCGTGGGTCTCGACATTGGCCTCATCCATGACGTACAGGCCATACTCATCGCACAGATCATACCAGGCCTGCTGATCCGGATAATGAGAGCTGCGGACCGCGTTGACATTATGACGCTTCATGAGAAGGATATCCTGGACCATTTCTTCCCGGGTTACCACATGGCCGCCGATCGGGCTGAACTCATGGCGGTTGACACCGCGCAGCAGCAGTTCCTTGCCGTTGAAGCGGATGCTGGAGCCTTCCTGTACGATCTCACGGAAACCATGACGGAAGGACAGGGTTTCGATCGCCTGACCGTCTTCATTCAGAAGTGTCAGTTCGACCCGGTACAGATGCGGGATCTCCGCGGACCAAAGCTTGGGGGAGGAGACTTTGATCTCCAGATAAGCGGTGCCGGTGCAGCCGGCCTGCAGCGGGAGGTTGCGTCCGGATACGATGCCCATGCTTTCTTCATGATAGCGATGGCTTTGATTGCCTATGAAGCCTTCGCCGCAGGCGACCTGTTCCTCTCCATCGAAGACAGCGGCCTGCACTTTTAAAGGCTGGATCAGACTATGCGTACGGTTCATGACCTTGCATTCCAGCTCCAGGAAGGCCTGCTCATAATCATTTTCAAAACGGGTCCAGGCAAAGTAATCACCAATGTGGACAGAGGGAACGGTGTAAAGGACCACATCGCGGATGATGCCGCCCATACGCCACATATCCTGACATTCCATCCAGGACTGGGAACTCCACAAAGTGACGACAGCCATCAGCTCATTGCGGCCTTTCTGCACCAGGTCGGTGATGTCGAAGTCAGCCGCGCTGCGGCCGTTCGCGGAATATCCGGCAAACCGGCCATTAACAAAAACGAACAGACCGCTTTCCGCCCCTTCAAAGCTGATGATGGTCCGGCCGGCCCGGAAGGATTCCGGCAAGATGAAGGTGGTGCGATAGACGCCGGTTCCGTTGTTATGCTCCGGAATAAACGGCGGATCCAGCTTCCAGATATCCTCTTCCCAGCCAAAACGAGTATTGATGTAGCGCGGAATGTCGTAGCCATGCATACACCAGTTGGACGGGACCGGGATCTTGTCCCACTCCATGATCTGGTCCAGCTGATCCGGCACATCACAAACGGATCCAAAGTAGTGAAAATCCCAGGTGCCATTCAGGGTAAGGGAATGGCCCTCGCCCTCCGGCACGACGGGAACATGATAGGGCAGCTTGTTTAAGCCCGGTATCTGCGGATCGGCCAAGACGCTCCGACAATCCGCGAAAGTTCGTAGATTCATGACGTTGATCCTTTCTGATAGTCAGTTTATCTATTATAGATGAGGGAAAAACCTTTGTCCATTGACACAACGAAAGAAAGAGATGGATTATTCTGTTTAGAGTATATAACAGTTGCTTTTTCGCTTTAAATCGGTTACAATGAATACACCTCAAAAGTATGGAAGGATAACTCTATGCATAAAGAATTTTTAATGGGTAATGAGGCGATCGCGCTTGGCGCCATAGCCGCCGGCGTCGATCTGGTAGCCGGTTATCCGGGCACACCGTCCACCGAGGTGCTTGAGACCGTTGCGAAGCGCAATCCGGACCATATCTATGTAGAATGGTCCATCAACGAAAAGGCCGGCATGGAAGTGGCGGCTGGCGCGGCCTATGCCGGAGCCAGAGCCATGGTCACCATGAAGCAGGTGGGACTGAATGTGGCCTCCGACCCGCTTATGAGCCTGGAATATATCGGCGTCAAGGGCGGCCTGGTCATAATGGTGGCGGATGATCCCGGCCCCATCTCTTCGCAGACGGAGCAGGACACCCGGACCTTCGCTTCTTTTTCCAAGGTGCCGTTATTCGACCCCTCTTCGGTGGAAGAAGCTTATACCATGATCCAGGAAGCGTTCGAGTTTTCGGAGACTTATCACACGCCGGTCTTTTTCCGTGCCACCACCCGGGTGGATCACGGCTACGAAGCCATCGACGTAAAAGATCCGGAAGAGTACAAGCAGCATGAATTTGAAGGCTTCATCAAGGACTCTTCCAGATGGGTCATTTTTCCCCGCCTGAGCGTCATCAATCACGCCAAGATCGAGAAACGCAATCAGGAGCTTAGCGATACGCTTTCGGACTATCCGCGCAATTTTATTCTGCCGGGAACCGGTGCCAAGGGCATCGCCACGCACGGCATCAACTATATGTATGTGAAGGATAATATGGAAGAGGGAGAAGCGCCGCTCCTTCGGGTCGCAACGCCGTTCCCCTTCCCGGAAAAACTTGCGGTCGAATTCCTGCAAGGCCTGGATGAGGTCCTCTGTGTGGAAGAACTGGATCCGGTCATTGAACGGGCATTGATCTTTGTCTGCGGCAAGTACGGCCTGAAAACCAAGATCTACGGCAAGCTGACAGGGCACATCGCGCCGTCCGGGGAGAACACCATGACTTCCGTGGGACAGGCACTGGATCAGTTCCTGGGTCGGGAAAAGGCAGAAAATGAAGCTCTTCCAACTCCGCCGCCGCTTCCCGTCCGCCCGCCGGTGCTGTGCGCCGGATGTCCTCACCGCGCGTCCTTCTACGCGGTCAAAATGGCTAT
>ONBQ01000068.1 GCA_900316145.1 uncultured Eubacteriales bacterium | reverse complement strand
GTGATCGCGATCAGAGTCGCTTTCATGCTGATTTTATGATCCGAATTGATCACGATGAACAGCACGATGGACAGGATCGGGATCGTCGTGTGGAACAGGATGTTGTTGGAATACAGCATCATCCGGTAATAGCTCGTCATCGGCGAAAGCACCGTCACCGCGATCAGGAATGTCAGCGCCACCCCCGTTGCCCCGGTAAACAGCACATTGACCGTCCACCTTGGCAGATGGTAATTGTTGTAACGGAGCCCGTCCGCGGCGTACGGAATGCACATGGCCGCCGCGACCCCCATGAACATGTTCGACAGGATCGTAAACATGTGGTAGGACTTCCAGCCCACCTCCTGCACTAAAGCATCCGGCTTGCTGAGCAGCTGATCGGACACGGCCAGGAACACCAGGAAGCTGATCACAGAGCACAGTACGATCGCCGCGATGCAGCGATAATGATTCGTCCTTACCGCATTGGCCGTTTTCTTTTCTTTCACGTTGGTCACCTCGGAATTTGAGTAGTTGAATCATAGATCATTTTATCATAAAGCGCGCGGATTATCAATGAACGACTGGGATATACCGACCTCACAGCCTCTTATACAGATACAGGTCCGCTTTCCCCTCCTGCCCAGTGCCTTCGTAGACGGGAAGATTCATGCCGCCTAAAGTAAATCCATTGGCAAGGTAAAACCGCATGGCCTGCAGATTGTTGTCTTGGCAGATCAGCCAGACTCCAAGCTTTTCCAGTCCCGCGGCAAGCTTCATGCTTTCTTCCAAAAGGCGGCTGCCGACCCCATACCTGCGATACTGGCTCCTGACCAGAATGTTATCGAGATAAAGATATTTGTTCCACTGCGCGTAAAGCAGCGCATACCCTGCTGGCTGTCCGTCCACGTACGCGGCCAGGCCATAGAAGCCCTCACCCATTTCGTCCAGCTGATAGTGCTCGTCAGGGAAGCATTCGGTTTTCACCTGTTCCGGCTCAAACATCCGGATCTCATAGCTCCAGTTTTTACCATCATACATTGGGATGATACGCCCCGTACAGAGAAACGGTTCGTTGGAAAGCCGCAAGATATCTTCATTTTCCTTTGTGATCGGGTCGATCCGAATACTATGTTCCATGATTTTACTCCTCTTTTCTCCACCCATAGTCATCATGATAGATCATGAGTTTGGTCATGCCGCCATCGATGCAGATATTCTCTCCGGTGATGAAGCCGGCTTTCTCAGAGCACAGGAAAAGCACCGCATTCGCGATATCCATCGGATCACCCACTCTGCCGACCGGCTGCTGATCCGCGTCCGGCCCTTCATACACCGTATACGCCGTGTCGATCCATCCGGGCGAAATGGAGTTGACCCGGATCTTGGGACCTAAGCTGACCGCCATGGCGTGCGTCAAGGCCGAGATCCCGCCCTTCGCAGCCGTGTAGCTTTCCGTCTGCGGCTGACTCATCCGATCCCTAGAAGAGGAGATATTGATGATGGATGCCCCTTCCCTGAAATAGGGCAGGAACAGCTTGGACAGGTAGAACGGTGCCGTAACTCCCACCGCGATCGCGTACTGGAATTCCTCATACGTGCACTCCTCGATCCCCTTCATCAGCGGCGCCGCGTTGTTGATCAGATAATCTACATGACCCGCTTCCTGTATGACATACCGGGCAAACTCCTCCAACACTTCCTGCTTGGAGATATCGCCTACGTAGTGATCCCCTTCCGCCTTGTCGATCACAAAAACACGAACTCCCGCTTTGCGGAACTCTTCTGTGATGCACAGGCCGATCCCGTGCGCGCCACCCGTCACGACGGCGACTTTTTGATCCTTGCTCATTCGATGCATCCCTTTTCTTTCAGGATCTCTGTGACCAGATCCACGACTTCATATACCATGGCATCACAATGGGGCTTCTTCGGAAGCCCCTTCTCCGCATTCATCCGAAGGAGATCCGCGCATTCCAGACACCCTTCGTGACGCTCTTTCAGCCGCCGATGATATTCCCCCAAAGTCCTCGGATCATCGATACCAAACAGTCCCAGCGCCATGAGCCCGCCGGTCACCGCCCCGCAGACCGAAGCCCTTTTCATTCCTCCTCCAAAGCCCGCCGCAAACCGCATGGCCGTCTCTTCCTCCAGGCCAGCCGCTTCCACGAAGGGAACCACCGTGGCCTGCGCGCAGTTGTAATGGCGGACGTCCGAATTCCTGCATTCCACTGCTTTTTCATGAAAATCATTCATCATGTCGGATACTCTTTTCTATCAGCTCTCTAAAACTCTCTTCAAATCGATTGTCATCCTCCGCGGTCCGCTTCCACAATGGCGGTCACCGGGCAGGCATCGGCATCGATGAAGATGGTCATGAGAATCACCGTAATTCTTTCTCTAAGATCTCTTCGGACTCAACAGTGAGAAGTCCATCATCTGTCAGCATGGGTGTGTCCAATACCGCCTTAATGGAAATAGCCACACTGGCGCAAGAAGCGATCACTCTTTTTGATTCTTCGGAGTAGGTTCTATAATCGTCTCCCTCATTTTTGATAATGTCTTCCATGCCGTAGATCAGTGGCAGGAAGCGAGCATCCAGCCTGGCCAGAAGGTTATAGAACATAAAGGTGCGTCGGCGGATCGCTTCGCACTGCAGGGACATAGTATCCAACTGTTCAGAAATCTGTAACGCTTCACTTCTGTTGGTATAGGCTTTCTCCAGATTCTTTTTCGCTGCTGCTCCTGCAACAAATCCTACAACCATCAACGCCGGCCCTGCAACCAGTCCTCCTAGTACCGTCGTGCCACCGGCCACGCCCAGGCCGCCCGCCGCAAGGGAACCGCCCCCAAAAAAGGCCAGTGTTGCATTCGTCGCTGCCGCGCCGCTAAGAGATGCGATCGCTGTTCCTGTTGACGCGCAGGCTAAGGCCTGAGCTGCGCCATAAGCTCCGAACGCCATCAACGCTCCTCCAGCTGTTCCGGCCAAAGTTCCACGGGCAACATCCCCGGCGAAAACGACCAGATCTTTTATTTCTTCAAAATCCGTTTGCTCGATATGAAGATCCTTCAGTTCATCCAGACCTACGGAATCTCGGAAATCCACGTTCTTGATCTTTTTAAAGGATTCCAGAAACATCGGCATCGTAGTGTTCAAAATATAAAGCTTTTCTTCTCCCAAACGTTGTAAGAACGTTTGGCAGGCATTCCGCTGAAGGCCCAGCTGTTCTGTCGAGCCTTCTATCAGTTCGTTAGCGGTTCTGTTGATCTTTGAAGCTTTGCTGATATCCAGGCCAGCCTTTATGCTTTTTCCGATTCCCAGGCCGCCACTGGCCGCCGCTGCTCCGATAAATAAAAGTGGTAATGGCATTGATCTCACCTCCTCATCAAAGCGCAAGCATATCTTCTACGCTTCGAAAGATCACTTGCTTTCGGTCTTCGATCCCGTTGACTA
The DNA here is from genome assembly GCA_900316145.1 of uncultured Eubacteriales bacterium. GTDB lineage: Bacteria > Bacillota > Clostridia > Lachnospirales > Bianqueaceae > RUG159. The sequence continues at coordinate 4,747 of ONBQ01000068.1, read as the reverse complement.
TCGCTTCGATCGTCAGATATGGCCGATCTGTGGTTTTGATCCACTGCTGTTCTTTTTCGAGATCGATCAGTGTCTTCATCGTGCTCTCCATCTCCAGGAAGACCGCTTTATCTACGTTCGTTTTCCGAACGATATATTTCAAAAGCCTTCTCTCTGCTTCGTCATAATCGTTATCACTGTATGCCAGTGTAAGCAGATCCCAGACCAGGATCTTTGGCGTTATATAGGTTCCTTCCGTGTTCATCGACGCAATAAGCGCATCTTCGACACCATCCTGCAGTACATCATAGTAATCTTCCGGATCGATCACTTTTTCGAGCTGCGTCTGACATTCCGCGATGACTTTTTCTTTTTGCTCGTCAAAATCAGGGCTGATCTCCTTACCAAGGATCTCGTATTTCTCTTTTTCTTCTGCCGTGAATTCACCATCTACCGCCATCAGATAATAGACGATCTTCAGCGCATCCCGGGTCGCAATACTAGCGATCTGAAGAATACCATCGTTCTGGACTTCTTCATCATGATCCTCCGGATCCTTCTTCTTGAAAAGCTCCTTGACCTGAGATAGTTTTACTTCCGGCTTTTTTATTTCCGGTATCTTGATCTCGGGAACTTTCACGTTCTTGGCTGTAGTCTTGATCGTGTCCAAAGATCCTTTCATACGATCCTTCAAGGATTTCTTCTCGGTTTTATCCTCCATTTTCACTGCCTCCTAAAGCTGAAATACTTCTTCAGATTCCATCAGATCATCGAACTCTTTCTGATTCGTAAACTGGGGTTCTCTTCCCAACACTCTCTGGATCACTACATTCCCTTTTATGACAAGATCAGAGTCTCCTGTTTCAAAGCCTTGATCCATATAATCAAATCCTGTCATAAAGGCTGCAATATCCTCAGCCAAATAGCCGGAAACCTTTTCCTCCAAAGCTGCCTTAGCGGCCCACGCTGATGATCGTAAACAGGTCGTTCTTATCTGTGCCCGGCGCCTCGGCAATGCATTCCGCAGGGATCCCGTTCGATATCACATAGAGTTTTGACCGGTACCCGCAGCTTGCCAGGCGGTCGCGAACTTTTTCTGTAGGGCATTGTATGGCGTAGCAGTACTGAAAAACGCCCCACCGAAATACGTTCATGATGTTCCTGTTGGACAGGTTGAAGTTAAAGATGGGGACAGAGGCTGTCATGTTTTCCGGGTACAGATGAAAGGTTCCGGTGATCGGCAGTCCTTTTTTATGCGCAGCTTTAGCGACCTGCACGCTCAAAGGGAACGGATCTTCTATGTGCACGATATCTGCCCAGGAAAGCGCCTCTTCCACTACCTGGGCATCCGGTTTCGCGAAATGGTAATTCTGCTTATCCATGATCCCGTCTATCAACGGGATCCGCATGACTGGTACGGAATAGTCGGAAACGCCGCCATTTTCTGAAGAAAGCACTCTGACCTCTTCTCCCATACGCGCAAACTCCTTTACAAAACGCTGGGTGGAGATCGATAGTCCATTACTTTTATTATAATACTCACCGCAAACGATCAGGATCTTCACGTCTTGTCTCCCCTCATATATTACGTGATTTCCCTGAATTATACCATATGTTCGATAAAAAGTGTATCATGCTGCGGGTTTTCACAAATAAAACAACGCACCCGGTTTTCCGGATGCGTCATCTGATTTTCATCTCTAATCATATTACCAGGTTCACGGCTAGTCCGCACAGGAACGAAAACAGCATCACAAAGAGGATGTACAGTGCGAACCGCTTCCACCCCAGGGCGATCTTCAGGGCGCCGAGGTTTGTGATCTTGGTGGCCGGGCCTGTGATCATGAAGGCGGCCGCGCTTCCCAGGCTCATGCCTTCCCTCCTGCATTCTGGCACATCCTCGCCGCCTGAGCCCCGATAAAAGCCCAGAATTCCAGCATCAGCAGGTTTTCGAGAAATACCAGCCACCCCGCCTTCTCATAATCCAGGAAGGCGAAGGGCACGCGGAAGAACAGATAATCCGGTATGCCATTCCGGAGGAACAGCCAAAGACCGACCCCGCCGAGGCAGGCAAAAATACAAGTGAATACGGTTTTCGCTGCATTTTTCAGTTTCAGGCCGGCCACCATCACGGGGATGTGCAGGCCAAGGTGAAGTTCCATCAGCACAAAGGCCCAGTGGGACAACGACAGGTGCATCTGCCGGGTGAAGATCAGAGGCGCCATTCCGTAAAGGAATGGCACGGCGTGACTGCTCATCGACATGCCGCAGAAGGCGGTCAGCGCGAAGCAGCCAAGCAGCAGGATGTTGACCACAGCGGTCAGCACCCGGTATGCGTTGTATTTGCCCTTCAGCAGGGCCCCGTACCACTTCCGGTTCAGGATCTGATGGAGGATGACAAGCAGTGTCATCCCTACGCCGATCCATTCGTGAAGCACTTCGCCCGTGACCTGATAGGCCATAAGCAGAAGAAGAAGAACGGTCATGGCCGCATCCACGATCCGCTTGATCACATGGTTTGTTTTGGTTTTGGACATAGTTGTGTCCCTTTCGCAGATCTTTACTTCAGGCCTTCGATCCAGGACTGCAGGTCAGCCTCTGATACACTACCGCCGAAACGCTCGCCCTGAAGCCAGGTGCCGCTTCCCGCAAGCGCTTCCATGTTGGGGCCGCTGTGGCCGATGCCGCTGCTGGAAGAGGTGCAGAAGGGGATCACCGTGATCCCTTCAAAACTGTACTTCTCGACAAAAGTGTCCAGGATGCGCGGCTCCTCGCCCCACCAGATCGGGAAGCCAAGATAGACCGTCGTATAACCTTCCAGCGAAATGTCCTCGCTGCCGATCTCCGGGCGGACACTTTTATCATTCTGCTCTTGTGTGGAGCGGCTGCTGTTATCGCTCCAGTTCAGATCTTCCTCCGAATACGGCATCGCCGGAACGATCTCGTACAGGTCAGCGCCGGTGATCTGGGCGATCTTTTCAGCAACGCCCTTCGTGGTGCCGGTGGCGGAGAAATAGGCCACCAGGACCTCCGAATGGGCCGCAGTATCTTCACTTTCAGAACTGGTTTCTTCAGGCACGCTTTCTGATTCTGCTTCGCTTGAGCTCTCTTCCGATTCTGACTGCTCCTCTGCCGCCGGCTGAGACTCGCTTGACTCTGTCTGCGGCTTGTTTCCGCAGGCCGCAAGGCCCGTGATCAGAAGAACTGCCATAAAGACCATCAGGATTCTTTTCATAGTCATTTTAACCTCCGTATTTTTACTCACCCAGCAGCCGGATCAGGCAACGGTAAGTGAGCTCATAGACCGTCTGAAATACATAATCGATGCCCGCTTCCTTCATGGCCGTCCGTTGCTTTTCCGTGACCGCCGTATATGGGTAGATGCCAAACATAAAGGGGAAGAAGGTGTAGATGAAGTTCTGGATGTCAGGCTCACTCATGTCCGGACAGAACTTCACAAGCAGCATGCGCATCCGCTGCATGGAGCCTCCGTAGGACTGTTTGAAGCTGTTCAGCAGCTCCTGCCGGCTGTTGGCTTCCATATCGTAATTGTTCATGGAAAGAAGCTTCAAAAGCTGCTCCCGCCCCGCAAGAGAGTTCGCGATGCGATCCGCCAGGTCTGTTTTCGACAGCTGCTCATTCCCCTCCAGTATGGCGGTCAGATCCTCATTCCAGCGGTCATACTCCCTCTGAAACAATCCCAGGAAGATCTCTTCCTTTGTTTCAAAGTAGTTATAGATCGTGGGCCGGGAAAAAGAAGTAATGTTTCCGATCTCTTTGAGAGTGATCTCCCGGAAGCTCATCGTCTGATAAAGCTGCTCGCAAGCATTGATGATCTCTTCCCTCTTCCGGGCGATCTGTTCCGGTGTAACTTTTTTCATTCTTCAGGCCTCCATCACATCCATTTATTCTGACATCGTGTCAGCATTTTTATTATATGCCGATTCTGACATCGTGTCAAGATATAAAAACATCTCCCCTTGATTGGGGAGATGGAAATTCTCTATTCATGTGCTTTTTGGTCGATCTGCTGTACGAGTGCTACTTGATTTTTGTCTCACCATGTCTCTAAATCAAGTAGTGCCGAAGCCGACTACTTGATCCGCTCCATAAAGCCGAGAAGAATACAGTAATTATTTTGTCAAAATGCTTTATTCTCGGTCGATACTACTGTAATTCGAACTAATGCCTGATCAAAATCAGGTATTAATGGTCATTTCTGTGAAAATATTACATGGTTTAGCCTCCGATAATATCCAGGATCAAGTACACGTTCGGACAATTACTGGATAGGAATGAAAAGAAAGTGACGATCAAGTAATCGGTGTCTTTTCACAGCCCGTCTTCTGATCATTATCCTTCAACCTACACTTCAAATCGGTACACCATCACCCACCGCTTGCCCTGCTCGTACATATCATTGTTCTCCGGGATGGCCGCGGTTTCGATGTAACGGCCTCCAGCCAGCTCACAGGTGCGGGCGGAGGCTTTATTGGCCGGATCGCAAGTGATGTAAAGGTACTCCAGGTCGTGACGCCGGGCCAGGTCAAACAACAGCCGGCAGGCCTTCGCCGCATAGTGGTGGCCGCGGTACGGCTCATCGATCTGGTAGCCAATGTTGCCGCCGATGTAGAGATTGTCATTGTGGCCAATGCGAAGATCGCACTTGCCGATCGGGGTGCCATCCGGCAGGCAGATGTCAAAATAGTAAGCCGGGACACGGTCCTTCTCCGGCTGGGCATCAGCCGTGCGCGTCAGGCTCAGCCGG
>ONBQ01000093.1 GCA_900316145.1 uncultured Eubacteriales bacterium | reverse complement strand
GGTGCGGTATCGCCAACGGCGCCGAAGAGATCCTGATCCCGGAAAAGCCGGAAGACAAGGAAAAGGTCGTCGAGACGATCAAAGCCAACCGGCAAAAAGGGAAAAAGAGCAGTATCATCGTGAATGCGGAGGGCGTTGGCGAGACCACCGGACTGGCACAGCTCATCGAAGAAAAAACAGGAGTCAGTGTACGAACGACCGTGCTCAGCTTCATCCAGCGCGGCGGCATTCCTTCCTGTAAGGACCGCGTCTTTGCTTCTGTGATGGGCGCCATGGCAGTCGACCTGATCGACCAGGGCAAACAAAACCGCATCGTCGCCTATCGCAAGGGTGAATTCGTTGATTACGACATCGTAGAAGCCTTGTCTATGGAACGGAAGATGGACAGCCTGTCCAGCTATCTGTATGAGATCTACGAGGATCTTTCCATCTGAACAACCAGGCTTCTTGCAGAAATATCCTTGCCAACAGCCGGCAATCGTGATACAATAAACCGTACGAAAAATGAAAGATTAACAGGAGGTCTGAACATAAATGTCGGGTCATTCAAAGTTTTCCAACATCAAGCATAAGAAAGAAAAGGCTGACGCGCAAAAGGGTAAAGCTTTTACAAAGCTTGGCCGCGAGCTCGCCGTTGCCATTAAAGAAGGCGGTCCGGATCCGGCTTCCAATGGTAAGCTTCGTGATGTCATTGCCAAGTGCAAGGCCAACAACATGCCTAACGATACCATTCAGCGCAGCATCAAAAAGGCGGCCGGTGAGGATTCCGGTATCGTTTATGAGTCCATTACGTATGAAGGATATGGTCCGGCCGGTATCGCCGTGATCGTAGAAGCGCTTACGGACAACAAGAACCGCACCGCGGCCAATGTTCGCCATGCCTTCTCCAAGAACGGCGGCAACATGGGCACAACGGGCTGCGTATCCTACATGTTTGACAAAAAGGGTCAGATCATCGTAGAAAAGAGCGATGACATCGATGAAGATGAACTCATGATGCAGGTCCTGGATTTCGGCGCTGAAGATTTCAACGCGGAAGAGGAAGAAGTTTATGAGATCCTGACCTCTCCGGAGGATTTCTCCTCTGTGCGTGAGCAGATGGAGGCGGCCGGCATCCCGATCTTAAGCGCGGACATTTCCATGATCCCGCAAAACTGGTCCGAGGCGGATGATGACACCGCGGCCATGATGGAAAAGATGCTGGATCAGCTGGATGAAGATGATGATGTCCAGAACGTCTGGCATAACATGGCATAATTCTGTTTTCATGGAGAAGCTGTTTAAAAGCAGCTTCTCTTTTTCATTTCAGCCGAAGCCTTAGAAGAATGGAGGCAGCTATGAGACTGTTATTCGCGGAAGATGAAAAAGATCTGAACCGGATCCTGACCCAGACTCTTACGGAAGAAGGCTACAGTGTCGATTCTTGCCTGGATGGAGAAGAGGCATTGGACTATTTGCTCTCTGCCGAATACGACGGCGCGATCCTGGATGTGATGATGCCCAGGAAAGACGGGTTTGAGATCGTTAAAGAGATGCGCGCCAAGGGCATTCGCACGCCGATCCTCTTCCTGACCGCCCGGGATTCTATCGCTGACCGCGTCCATGGACTGGATCTTGGCGCGAATGATTATCTGGTCAAGCCGTTTTCTATCGAGGAATTGCTGGCCAGGGTCCGGGCCTTGACACGTTCATCCTATACGTCGCGGTCCAGCGTGCTGACCGCCGCCGATCTGAGCCTGGACTTAACGGCGCACACCGTGCGTCGGGCGGGCCATCTGATCGATCTGACAGCCAAGGAATTTGCGCTGCTTTCCTATCTCATGCATAACCAGAATATCGTCCTGAGCCGGGAGAAGATCGAAGATCATATCTGGAATTTTGATTATGAGGGCGGGACCAACGTAGTCGATGTCTACATCCGCTATCTGCGCAAGAAGATCGATGAGGGCTATGAGCCCAAATTGATCCAGACAGTTCGCGGAGTTGGCTATATGCTCAAGTGTGAAGATAAGGGCGGCGCGTCATGAGAAATCGAAGCATACGGTTTAAAATGTCCTTGTGGTTCACGGTGGCACTGGCTCTTGTAGCCGGGATCACCCTGTTGGCCGTTCTTATGGCCAGCCGCATGGTGCTGCGCGGTACGATCCGGGACTACCTGATCAGCACGGTGGAAGAGAACGTAGATAACATTTCTTTTGTTTCCTATCAGGGCGATACGCATATCTATGGATATATCCCCTATAGCTCCGGTTTTCTGCAGATCGATCTGGATTATATGGAAACCGTCAATGATGTGTCCACAGCGCTATACGCGGAGGATGGCACCTTGCTGTATGGTGAGAACCCTCTTTCACGGCAGACCAGTCAGATCGCTTTTTCAGAATCCAGAACATGGAATGTGAAGGTAAACGGTGTCCGTTATGATGTATATGACCGGAAACTGAATCTGGACATCCCGGGCGAAAAGTCGCTTTGGATCCGGGGACTCGTTCCGGAGACCCGCAGCGCCGATCAGCTGAAAGAGATCATCCGTCTGTCCTTGATCATTCTGCCGGTACTGATCCTGTTGGCGATCCTGTCCGGTTATCTTGTGGTGGACAAATTGCTGGCGCCGATCCAGAGGATCCAGAAAACAGCAGAGGATATTTCAGCGGGGGATGATCTGAAAAAGCGGATCGATCCTGGTAAGAACCAGGATGAGGTCGGTCGGCTGGCCCGGGTCTTTAACCAGATGCTGGACCGCCTGGAGCGCTCTTTTGAGACCGAGCGTCAGTTTACATCGGACGCGTCCCATGAATTACGTACGCCCACATCGGTCATACTGGCGCAAAGTGAATACACCCTGGCCAAAGAACGCACGCCGGAAAACTATAAAGAGGCCTTGCGTGTCATCCATGGGCAAGGTGAAAAAATGAAGACCCTGATCACGGATATGCTGGATTATACACGCATGGAGCAAAGCGCGGAGCGCTATACCATGGAAGAACTGGACCTGTCCGCACTGGTCCTGCAGACGGCAGAACCCATGAAAAAGATCCAGGACAAGGGTATTGTGCTGGAAGTAAAGGCGGAAGAAGGATTAAAAGTGCAAGGCAATGCGGAATTGCTTACGCGTCTCCTTCAAAACCTGATCAGCAATGCCTATCGTTATGGAAAGGAAAACGGGCATATCCAGGTGTCATTAACAGGCGCGGATCAAGAGGTCAAACTATGCGTATCAGATGATGGAATAGGCATAGCGCCGGAAGACCAGAAGCGGATCTTCGACCGGTTCTATCGTGTGGATGGCGCACGTTCGGGAGAAGGGACGGGCCTTGGCCTGGCCATCGTTAAGAAAGCGGCAGAACTGCATGGAGCCCGGATCGACTTAAGCAGCGCTCCGGGAGAGGGAAGTGCTTTTACCATTATTTTCAAAAAAAACTGATCCTCTAATGTTCCTCTCATTTTTCTGGATCATAATAAAACCAGAATCAGGAAAACAGTTGGAAACTTACAACGAGGAGGTATGATCATGAAAAAAGCAACCGTTATAGCCTTGATCCTGGTCGGCGTCATAGCACTGGGCGGCGGAACGATCTACGCGGTGGGCCAGATCGCGAAAAGCAATGCGATCACGGAAGAGACAGCCCTGAATTTCGCCTATGTCGATGCCGGGGTGCTTCCGGAAAACGCGGAAGTGGTAAGCGTAGAGTTTGAATGGGAAAAAGGTAAATTTGTGTATGAGATCGAGTTTATCTCGGAAGGAATCAAATATGAGTATTCCGTGGATTCTTCCACCGGCAAGATCCTGAAAAAGGAGACGGAGCAGGCTCCGGTACAGAGCGTTCCTGCAAAGCAAGCGGAGGATCCATCATCCCCTGCGGAAGGGGAAACAAATGAGCCTGCGCAGCAGCCGGTCAGCGTTGAAAAAGCAAAAGAGACCGCCCTCAAAGATGCTGGCGTGCAGGCCACTGAGGTCGTTTTTACCAAAGCAAAACAGGAGACAGAGCATGGACGTCTGATCTATGATATCGAATTCTATATTCCGGAAAAAACAGAGTATGAATATGAGATCGACGCCTACACCGGTGAGATCCTGGAATCAGGTTTTGAAGAGCAGACAAAGAAGAGCGATCCGGCTTCAACGGCTGAAGAGTCCGAAACATCCGGAACGGAGCCGTCCAAGCAGGAAAGCCAGGAATCCCAGCAGATCTCCGTGGACCAGGCGAAAACCATCGCCTTGGATCATGCCGGTGTGCCGGCCGATCAAGTCATCTTCAGTAAGGCCAAACTGGAACATGATGACGGATGCCTGATCTATGATATCGAGTTTTATGTCGATGGTTCAGCGGACTATGAATATGAGATCGATGCCTATTCCGGCGCCATTCTGGAGGCCGACAGCGAACCTTGGGACCAGACCGGTGACATATATGAAAGCGATGACATCGATGATGACGATGATGCAGAGGAAGAGGATGACTAAGAACGTCGCAAATAAAAATATCCCCGCACTTTGAAAGTGCGGGGAATTTTTTGTATTACGGATCAGGATTATTCGTACAGAGCGCTGAAGCGGGTCAGTCTCTCATAACGAGCCTTAGCATTTGCCTCGGCTTCCTTGAAGAGCTTCTCAGCTCTCTCCGGGAAGGCCTTCTGCAGACGAGCATAACGGTTCTCGGAGGAGATGAAGGAGATGTAATCCGCGGTGGGTTCCTTGGAATCCAGAGTGAACGGATTCTTACCTTCAGCCTTGGCAGCCGGGTTGAACCGGAAGGTGTTCCAGTAACCAGCCTGGATAGCGCGGTTCATCTCGAGCTGGCAGTTGCCCATACCACCCTTGACACCGTGCATCTCACAAGGAGCGTAACCGATGATCAGGGACGGACCATGATAAGCTTCCGCCTCTTTCAGAGCCTTCAGAGTCTGAGTCATCTGAGCCGGGCTGCCCATAGCAACCTGAGCTACATAGACATAGCCATAGGACATCGCGATCTCGGACAGGCTCTTCTTGCCAACAGACTTACCGGCAGCGGCAAACTGAGCGACCTGACCAAGGTTGGAAGCCTTAGAGGCCTGTCCACCGGTGTTGGAGTAAACTTCGGTATCGAATACGAAGACGTTGACATCTTCGCCGGAAGCCAGAACGTGATCCAGACCGCCGAAACCGATATCATAAGCCCAACCGTCACCACCGAAGATCCATACGGACTTCTTGGCCAGATAATCCTTGAACTCAAGGATCTCTTTGGCAACCGGCAGATCGCAGTTCTCAAGGAGTTTTACCAGAGCGTCAGCGGCAGCGGTGTTCTTCTCGCCGTCTTCGACGGTGTCAAGATACGCGCAGATGACAGCCTTGGCTTCTTCATCCTCAACAGCGGCGCACAGTTCTTTAACGAGGGCGATAGCGCGCTCACGAAGGACCTTCTGACCGGTGTAGATACCCAGACCATGCTCAGCGTTGTCTTCGAACAGGGAGTTGCCCCAAGCCGGACCGCGGCCGCTGTCCTTATTGACAGTGTACGGAGTGGTCGGTGCGGAGCCGCCCCAGATAGAGGAGCAACCGGTAGCATTGGAGATGTACATTCTCTCACCGAACAGCTGAGTTACGAGACGAGCATAAGCGGTCTCGGCGCAGCCTGCGCAGGAGCCGGAGAACTCAAGCAGCGGCTGAGCAAACTGGCTGCCCTTTACGGTGGAGTCGGCAAACATCGGAGTCTCGATGTTCTTCTTGGAGATATTGGCGACCATGTAGTCGAAAGCAGCCTGCTGCTCGACCTGGGTGTGCTGCGGGACCATCTTCAGAGCGGCCTTCTCGGGGTTCTTGGTGGTCGGGCAGACAGTTACGCAGACGCCGCAGCCCATGCAGTCCATCGGAGAGATGGCCATGGTGAACTTGTAGCCTTCTGCACCCTTGCCCAGAGTCTTGGAAGCGATCTTGGTAACTTCCGGAGCTTTGGCAGCTTCTTCTTCAGTCAGCAGGAACGGACGGATGGTAGCATGCGGGCAGACGAAAGAGCAAGTGTTGCACTGTACGCACTTCTCAGCATCCCACTCAGGAACCAGAACGGCGATACCGCGCTTCTCATAAGCGGCGGAACCCTGCGGGAAGGTACCATCAGCCATATTCTCAAAAGCGGATACCGGAAGAGCATCGCCCTGCATCTGGTTGACAGGTGTCAGGATGTTGTCAACGAAGTCAGTCAGATCCTTGCGCGGACCCTCAGCCTTGGTCTTGTTGTCAACGACTTCTACAGTCTTCCAGCTTTCCGGAACTTCGATCTTGACCAGAGCGTCAACACCGGCATCAATGGCCTTGTAGTTGTTGTTAACAACTTCTTCGCCCTTCTTGGAGTAGGACTTCTTGGCCATGTACTTCATGTAGTCAACAGCCTCTTCGATCGGCATGATGTTAGCCAGCTTGAAGAACGCGGACTGCAGGATGGTGTTGGTGCGCTTGCCCATTCCGACCTCAACGGCCTTGTCGATCGCGTTGATGATGTAGAACTGGATGTCATTCTCAGCGATGTACTTCTTGACATCAGCCGGCAGATACTCTTCCAACTCTTCCGGAGTCCACTGGCAGTTCAGCAGGAAGGTGCCGCCCGGAATAACGTCATTAACGATCTTGTAGCCCTTCAGGATGTAGGACGGATTGTGGCAGGCAACGAAGTTAGCCTTGTTGATGTAGTACGGGCTCTTGATCGGGGAATCACCAAAGCGCAGATGGGAGATGGTGACACCGCCGGTCTTCTTGGAGTCATACTGGAAATAAGCCTGGATGTACTTGTCGGTATGGTCGCCGATGATCTTGATGGAGTTCTTGTTGGCGCCAACAGTACCATCACCGCCCAGACCCCAGAACTTGCAGGAAATGGTGCCGGGAGCAGCGGTATTCGGAGCCGGCTTCTCTTCCAGAGAATGGTTGGTCACGTCATCAACGATACCGATGGTGAAATGATCCTTCGGCTGATCCTTGGTCAGGTTGTCATATACAGCGAATACGCTGGCCGGCGTGGTATCCTTGGAACCTAAGCCGTAGCGGCCGCCGACGACGCAATCGACCTTGCGGCCGACCTGAGCCAGAGCGGAAACAACATCCAGATACAGAGGCTCGCCCAGAGCACCAGGCTCTTTGGTACGATCCAGAACAGCGATCTTCTTGACGGAAGCCGGAATAGCCTCAGCCAGCTTCTCAGCAACGAACGGACGATACAGGCGGACCTTGACAAGACCGACCTTCTCACCGGCTGCGTTCAAGTAGTCGATGACTTCTTCGCAAACGTCGCAGATGGAACCCATGGCGATGATGACGCGGTCAGCGTCCGGAGCGCCATAGTAGTTGAACAGTTTGTAATCGGTACCGATCAGCTCATTGACCTTGTCCATGTACTCTTCGACAACAGCCGGCAGAGCGTCATAGTACTTGTTGCAGGCTTCACGATGCTGGAAGAAGATATCACCATTTTCAGCGGAACCACGCAGGACCGGATGCTCCGGATTCAGAGCGCGGGCACGGAAAGCTTTAACAGCATCCTGATCGATAAGACCCTTCAGGGTTTCGTTATCCCATACTTCGATCTTCTGAATTTCATGAGAGGTGCGGAAACCATCAAAGAAGTTCAGGAAAGGAACACGGCCCTTGATCGCGGACAGATGGGCAACAGCAGCCAGGTCCATAACTTCCTGCGGATTGGTTTCAGCCAGCATAGCGAAACCAGTCTGACGACATGCATAAACGTCAGAATGATCACCAAAGATGTTCAGAGCGTGGGAAGCGACGGTACGGGCGGATACGTGGAATACGCCCGGAAGCAGCTCACCGGCGATCTTGTACATGTTCGGGATCATAAGCAGAAGACCCTGAGAAGCGGTGTAGGTAGTGGTCAGAGCACCGGCAGCCAGGGAACCATGTACTGCACCGGCAGCACCTGCCTCAGACTGCATCTCTACGACCTTGACTCCATCTCCGAAGATGTTCTTCAGACCCTGAGCAGACCACTGATCAGCCCAGTCAGCCATCGGAGAAGAAGGAGTGATGGGGTAGATCGCAGCTACCTCGGTAAACGCATACGACGCATGAGCAGCCGCCTGGTTACCATCCATGGAAACTTTGTTACGTTTGATTGCCATGAATCATTTACCTCCTGATTTGAATTAAAAATAGGTTACATAGAATATAATCATGCCCACGGAAGGACAGAATCATACGTATAATCATTGTACCGCATTTTGACTAAGTTGTAAATCATTTTTTGCGATTCCTTTTTAAGATTTGTGAGAGATTAGTGATTCCATTGTCCGATCTTTATGGTATAATAGGGATATTCCGTCTTTTGCAGGTCAGCAAAGACGGTAGAAAGAACATAGATCAGCAGAAAGAGGAATATGGATGCGCTCTAAGAAGAAAAGAACAGATCGCGTGGCACTTTTGCTGGGCTTGCTTTGCCTGGTCCTGGTCGTGATCGTCGGGGTCGACATTTGGAACAACCATAAGGATAAGAAAGAAAGAAGCGCGCAAAAAACGGCTTCTGAAGAAACGTCAGAAGTCATCGCTCTTCCCGAGGAAATGATGGAGTCAGAATCCTCGCAGGAAAGTGAATCGGCAGAATCATCAGAAGGATCCTCCGCAACAGAAGAGTCCTCGGAAGAGAGTTCCGAAGAGTCATCGGAAGAATCTTCGCAGGAATCTTCAGAAGAATCTTCTGAGGAATCATCTGAGGAATCCGAAGAGGAGAAAGAACGGGAACCGGAACCTTGGAACCTGACCCTGGTCAACCGCTGGAATCCGCTTCCGGAGGATTATGAGATCCCGGAATTCACGGAGCTTAGGGACAACAATTCCATCGACAGCCGGGCTTATCCGGAGCTGCAGGCCATGTTTGACCAGATGCGTTCGGAAGGTTACCTGCCCCGCATCACAGAGTCCTACCGTACGCATGAAGACCAGGTCGCGATGATGGACTACTATATCCAGTCCTATCTGGATCAGGGCTACTCTGAAGAAGAGGCCAAAGAAATGGCTGAGGATTATGTGGCGGTCCCGGGAACCAGCGAACATGAACTGGGCCTGGCGGTCGATATCTCCACCGCGGATTATGAAGCGCAGGCGCCGGAAGTCATCTGGGAATGGATGGCCGCCCACAGCTATGAGTATGGATATATCCTGCGATATCCGGAGGATAAGACCGGGATCACCGGCTACGCTTATGAAGCCTGGCATTTTCGTTATGTAGGAAAAGAAGCCGCGAAAGAGATCTTTGAGCAAGGCGTGTGCCTGGAAGAGTATCTGGACCGGATCGATGCTACTCCGGAGGAGATAGCGGCGGCCCAGCAGGAGCAGAGTGAAGGAGAAGGATGATGAGCAGCATCAACTTTGATGAAATGCAGCAGATGCAGATCGAACTGCAGGCTAAATACGGGAAAGTCTGGGGACAAAAGATGGAACCGGCTTTCGGCGTTCGTCAGCTGCTTTGGATGATCGGCGAAGCCAGCGAGGTGGGCGATATCATCAAAAAAGAAGGCGAAGACGAGATCATGAATAACCCGGATACACGTCGGCATTTTATTGAAGAAATGACGGATGTCATGATGTACTTCAACGACTTGATGCTTTGCTTCGGCATCACTCCAGAAGAACTGACCGAGCAGTACCGGAAAAAGCATGAAAGAAATATGAACCGGTGGTAGAGCAGAAAACATCTATCTGTATTTACAAACGACAAATCAGTTGTGAAAAGGTTCATATTTATAAGACGTATCCCCTTGATATTTATTTCATATCGTGTAGGCTTTGTAATAAGATTTGAGTAAAAGCCAGAGATTTTTGTGCAAGAAAATGCAGAAGCAATCCCCTTGACATTCCTTCTGTTTCCTGTTAGAATACTGCTGTTACAGGCATAGAAGAAGCGAGGACAATAGTCCTCACGCATGTTTTCTATCGACCGTCCAGAGAGAAGCCGGCTGGTGCAAGGCTTACGGTACGAAAATCTGCGGATCCCTTCCGAGCCTGATCCCTGAACCATTCAGTAAGGGATCACGGGAGCCCCGTTATCGGCAAGGACCTTGAATGCGAGGTCTGAAAAGAGAGGAATATCATGAAGATATTCAATCAGGGTGGTACCGCGTGAATCACGTCCCTGTAAGGCCGTAAGGTCTTGCAGGGATTTTTATGTTTTTGGAAAAAGGAGACGAAGCCATGTACAACAGAGTTCCCACAGATATGAGATTTGTGGAACGCGAGAAGGAAGTGCGGGATTTCTGGAAAGAAAACCGGATCTTCGAGCGCAGTATGGAAGAGAGAAAGAACGGTCCTACGTACACGTTCTATGACGGCCCCCCAACGGCCAACGGAAAGCCGCACATCGGCCATGTGCTGACGCGTGTCATCAAGGACATGATCCCGCGTTACCGTACCATGAAGGGTTACTATGTACCGCGTAAAGCCGGCTGGGATACGCACGGACTTCCGGTCGAACTGGAAGTGGAGAAGCTGCTGGGCCTTGATGGTAAGGAGCAGATCGAGGAATATGGTCTTTCTCCGTTTATCGACAAGTGTAAGGAAAGCGTCTGGAAGTATAAGGGCATGTGGGAGGATTTCTCCGAGACCGTCGGTTTCTGGGCGGATATGGACAACCCGTATGTCACCTATCATGATGATTTTATCGAGTCGGAGTGGTGGGCGCTGAACCAGATCTGGAACAAGAAGCTTCTGTATAAAGGCTTCAAGATCGTTCCCTATTGCCCGCGCTGCGGCACGCCGCTGTCTTCCCACGAAGTAGCGCAGGGGTATAAGGCGGTCAAAGAGCGTTCCGCCGTCGTTCGTTTCAAGGTCAAGGGAGAGGACGCCTATTTCCTTGCCTGGACCACCACGCCGTGGACGCTGCCATCCAATGTGGCGCTGTGCGTGAACCCGGAGGAGACCTACTGCAAGGTCAAGGCCGGCGACGGTTATACTTACTATATGGCCAAGGCGCTTCTGGACACCGTCCTGGGCGAGATCGGCTATGAGATCCTGGAATCCTGCAAGGGCACGGATCTGGAGTATAAGGAATATGAAGCGCTGTGGGAGTGCACGGCCGAAACAGCCGCCAAGCAGCATAAGAAGGGTCATTATGTGACCTGCGATGATTATGTCACCATGTCCGATGGTACCGGTATCGTTCACATCGCTCCGGCCTTCGGTGAAGATGATGCCAAAGTCGGCCGCAAGTATGATCTGCCGTTCGTTCAGTTCGTAGACGGCCGCGGTTTGATGACGAAGGAAACACCGTATGCCGGCCTGTTCGTAAAAGATGCGGATAAGCCGATCCTGGTGGATCTGGAGAAGGAAGGCCTGTTGTTCGACGCGCCGAAGTTCGAGCATGACTATCCTTTCTGCTGGCGTTGTGACACCCCGCTTCTGTACTATGCGAGAGAATCCTGGTTCATCAAGATGACCGAGGTCAAGGATGAACTGGTGGCGAATAATAAGACCGTCAACTGGATCCCGCCTTCAATCGGACAGGGCCGTTTTGGCGACTGGCTGGAGAATATCCAGGATTGGGCCATCTCCCGTAACCGTTACTGGGGTACTCCGCTGCCGGTCTGGGAGTGCGAATGCGGTCATCAGGAATGCGTCGGGTCCCGTCAGATGCTGTTTGATCTGTCCGGGGATGAGCGCGCGAAGACCGTAGAGCTGCACCGTCCGTATATCGATGAGATCACTTTGAAGTGCCCGGAATGCGGCGGTACCATGCGCCGTGTACCGGAAGTGATCGACTGCTGGTTCGATTCCGGCGCTATGCCGTTCGCCCAGCATCACTATCCGTTTGAGAACAAGGAGCTCTTTGAGCAGCAGTATCCGGCCGCCTTCATTTCCGAAGCGGTGGATCAGACACGTGGATGGTTCTATTCTCTGATGGCGGAGGGAACCCTTCTGTTCGGCAAGTCTCCTTATGAAAATGTTATCGTTCTGGGCCTTGTCCAGGATGAGAACGGCCAGAAGATGAGTAAGTCCAAGGGCAACGCGGTCGATCCGTTCGATGCGCTGAAGACTCATGGCGCAGACGCGATCCGCTGGTATTTCTATACCAACAGCGCTCCGTGGCTGCCGAACCGCTTCTATGATAAGGCCGTTACCGAAGGACAGCGCAAGTTCATGGGCACCCTGTGGAATACTTACGCATTCTTCGTACTGTATGCCAACATTGATGATTTTGATCCTACGAAATACACGCTGGATACCGACTCGCTGGGTGTCATGGACAAGTGGCTGCTGTCACGTCTCAATACGCTGATCCAGAAGGTAGATGATCATCTTGACAACTACCGCATCGTGGAAGCGGCGACCGCTCTTGACAGTTTTGTCGATGAGATGTCCAACTGGTATGTGCGCCGTGGCCGTGAGCGTTACTGGGCGAAGGGCATGGAGCAGGATAAGATCAATGCGTACCTGGTGCTGCATAAAGCCTTGGTCACCGTGGCCAAGCTGGCTGCTCCCATGATCCCCTTCATGGCCGAGCAGATCTACCGCAACCTGGTCTGCACGGTCGATCCTGACGCGCCGGAAAGTGTTCACCTGTGCGACTATCCGGTAGCGGATCCGGCTTTGATCAACACCGAGCTGGAAGCAGAGATGGACGAAGTCCTGAAGATCGTCGTTGAAGGCCGTGCCGCGCGCAACACAGCGAACATCAAGAACCGTCAGCCGATCGGCACCATGTATGTCCAGGCGCCGAAGGCTTTGGATGAAGCCTGCACCGCGATCGTGGCCGATGAGCTGAATGTCAAGAATGTGGAATTCGTGGATAACGCGGAAGGATTCATCACCTACAGCTTCAAGCCGAACCTGCGTACCGTGGGTCCGAAGTATGGCAAGCAGCTGGGCCTGATCCGCAATACCTTAAGCACGATCGATGGCACGGCTGCCATGAATGAGCTGAAGGAAAAGGGAATGCTGACCCTGGGTGAAGGCATCGTGCTGCTGGAAGAAGATCTTTTGATCGAGACAGCGCAAAAGGCAGGCTTTGTGGCCGAATCCGGAAGCGGCGTGACGGTCGTACTGGATACGAACCTGAGCGAAGAACTGTTGGAGGAAGGTTTCGTCCGTGAAGTCGTCAGCAAGGTTCAGACCATGCGTAAGGAAGCGGGCTTCGAAGTCATGGATCATATCGCGTTTGCCTATGGTCAGAATGAGAAGATCACTAAGATCGTTACGGACAACGCTGAATCCATCTGTGCGGATACGCTGACCGACGAGTTGTGTGCCGAAGCCGATGACCGTTTCTATGTGAAAGAATGGAACGTTAACGGCGAAAAAGTCACCTTCGGAGTTCGCAAACTGTAAAGATTGCTGTCCGCGAGAAAAAAACACTTGCACGCAGCTAAAGAATATTGTATACTGTTATGCAGTCATGCAAAAGGCGCCTCTTGCTTGAGGCGCCTTTTCTTTTCAGGAGGCAGTACAATGGATGCGTTTTTATCCCAAGTTGCGAAGATCAATGATGCGATCAACGGATTTGTGTGGGTCAAGATCGGACTGATCCTTTTGATCGGAACCGGTGTGTTGATGACGGGTCTGACAAAAGTCTTCCAGATCACCCATTTCCGTCATTGGTGGAAGAATACGATAGGCCGGGTCTTTCAGAAGGGTAGCGATGTCCATGATAAATCCGACGCCAAGAATATTTCTCAGTTTCAGTCTTTGTGTACCGCCCTGGCGGCTACGGTCGGCGTGGGCAATATCGCGGGTGTTGCTTCAGCTATCGCCTCTGGCGGAGCCGGCGCTATTTTCTGGATGTGGGTCGCGGCTTTCTTTGGCATGATGACCAATTATTCTGAAAACGTGTTGGGCATCTATTATCGCCGCAAGAATAAGCAGGGAGAGTGGTGCGGAGGCGCCATGTACTACCTGAGGGACGGTCTGGGAGCCAAGAAGGGCTGCAAGACTATCGGCGCGGTACTGGCTACTCTGTTTTCTGTTTTTTGTGTTCTGGCCTCTTTCGGAATCGGAAACTTGAGCCAGGTCAATACCATCGCTGTCAATGTGAATCAGGCATTTGGCCTGCCGTTTTGGGTGGCCGGTCTTGTGATCATGATCCTGGTCGGTGTCGTCATTA
This sequence comes from uncultured Eubacteriales bacterium, assembly GCA_900316145.1. Lineage (GTDB taxonomy): Bacteria > Bacillota > Clostridia > Lachnospirales > Bianqueaceae > RUG159. The sequence goes on along the minus strand of ONBQ01000093.1, from coordinate 2,433 downwards.
TCGGCGGCCTGAAGCGTATCGCGTCTGTCACGGAAAAGATCGTTCCCTTCATGGTCATTCTTTATATCGTTGGCGCGCTCATTATCTTCTTTGCCCATATTTCAAAGTTCGGCGCGATCTTTGGAACGATCTTCCGCCACGCGTTCGGCGTGAAAGCAGTGGCCGGCGGTTTCGTAGGTATTTCCGTAAAAACGGTCGTGACCTGGGGCTTTAAGCGTGGTGTTTTCTCCAATGAAGCGGGTCTTGGTTCTTCCGTTATGGTCCATTCCTGCTCCAACGCGAAGGAGCCGGTCCATCAGGGCATGTGGGGCATTTTCGAAGTTTTCGCGGATACGATCATCGTTTGCACACTGACGGCATTTGCCATCTTGGCTTCCGGGGTCGTCAACATGCAGACAGGTGAGGTCCTGGTCATGAACAGCGCGGGTAAAGCGCTGGAACAGACCGCTCTGGTCGGCGCCGCCTTCCAGACGGTATTTGGTTCTGCCGGAACCATGTTCATCGCACTGGCTGTTCTGCTGTTCGCTTTCTCTACGGTCCTTGGCTGGAGCGTTTATGGAAGCAAGGCCTGGGAGTATCTGTTTGGTACGAAGTCAACGATCGGCTATAAGGTCTTCTTTGTCCTGGTCATCATGGCCGGAGCATTGCTTAAGTCCAGTCTGGCCTGGGATATCTCCGATACATTTAATGGTTTGATGATGATCCCCAACCTGATCGGCGTGGTGGCCTTAAGCCCGATCGTCTATAAGATCACGAGAAACTATGTGGACCGCAAGCTGAAGAATAAAAAGGAAAAGCCGGTCCTGTCCGCTTTCCCGGATATCCAGAAGGAGCATGAAGAAGCGATCCTTAAAAATGAGGAATAAATGATACAGAAATGAAAGAAAATCTTTATATTTCTGTAGGATCCGCATGTTTACAATTATAACGATCGATGATAAAATAGTTTCGTTAGTCTGAAATATGGGGGTCTACAAATGAATAAAAAGAAGACAGTGCGTACTGTCTATGGAATCGCGTTCTTTTTGCAGCTGGCGGCAGAAGTCTTTGCGGCTTATGTCCTGTATCGCCTGAACATGCTGCCGGACAAACTTATGTACGCGGCTGTAGCCGGTCTGGTGCTTCTGTTATGCCTGACCGCCGGCCTTATGTTTATCCGGTCGAAACGCAGCAAACGACATCATAAATATGTCACCACGACAGGTATCATTGGCCTGGTCCTGTCTGTGATCATTACCGGGTGCGCTGTATTTGGCAGCTACCTGGCAGTTCGAGTCAATCGTACAGTAGAAAAAGTCACAACACCGCCGCAAGTCAGTGATACCATCGGCGTTTATGTCTTGGCGAATGATCCTGCCCAGCTTATTCAGGACGCCAAGGGCTACACGTTCGCTACAACTTCGGCCTATGACGCTGAAAACTCTCAAAAAACCGTTGAGGCCATCCAGGAGCAGCTTGGAACAGAGATCGCAACCAAAGAATATGACAGTGTCTTTGCCATGATCGACGCGCTCTATGAGGAAGAAGTCGGAGCCATGATCTTGAACGAAGCCTATGCCGGTATCCTTACGGATGTAGAGGATTACGCGGATTTTGACTTGAAGACCCGGATCCTGTATGAATATGACATCACACGTCCGGAACCTTCCAAAGAGAACGAGCAGGAAGAGCAGAACGAAGAGAAGAATGAGGAAAACAGCGAAGCCAAACCTGTCCAGAACATCGCGGTCGATCCCTTCGTGGTATATCTGAGCGGATCCGATACCCGCAACCAGATGCTTGCGACCAGCCGCAGCGATACCAATATTCTGATGGTGGTCAATCCGAGCACCCATGAGATTTTGCTGGTCAACACACCTCGCGATTATTATGTACCGATTTCGGTCGGCGGTGGTGCCTACGATAAGCTGACACACTGCGGAATCTATGGTATCGATTGTTCCATGGATACCTTATCCGCTCTGTACGGGATCGATATCAATTACTACGCGCAGATCAATTTTACCGGCTTTGAAAAGCTGATCGATGAGATCGGAGGAATCACGGTCTATTCCGAACAGGCCTGGTCCAACCGTGGTTATGATTTTGTAGAGGGAGATAACTTCATGCTAGGCGCTAAAGCCTTGGTCTTTGCCAGAGAACGTTACGCATTCCAAAGTGGTGATAACCAGCGAGGCAAAAACCAGATGAAGGTCGTCTCGGCGGTCATTGACAAAGCCACTACCTCTGCGACCTTGATCCAGAACTATTCCGGTATCCTGGAAAGTCTGGAAGGAATGTTCGCTACGGATATTCCATCTTCTGATATTTCGGAACTGGTCAAGCTGCAGCTTTCAGAAGGGGTCCATTGGGATATCCACAGTTATGCGGTTACCGGACAGGGAGGCAATGAAACAACATTCTCTATGCCGACCACGCCATCCTATGTCATGT
>ONBQ01000001.1 GCA_900316145.1 uncultured Eubacteriales bacterium | reverse complement strand
CCGTTGCTTCCAAGAACGTTACCGAAACGGACTGCTACGAATTCTGTACGAGCGGAACGATAACCGGCGTTATCATCACCCTCGATGCGGAAAGTCGGCGTATGGCCATAGTCATCGTGAATATAGAGGACCGGCAGCTCACTTTCATGATTCTCTTTGATTTTTCGGTCAAAGGACTGGATGACCATCTCACACAGGCGCTTGCTGGCGCCCATGATATTGGTCGGATTGACGGCCTTGTCCGTACTGATCAGAACGAAGCGCTTGCAGCCATGTATCATGGCAGCATAAGCCGTTTTGTAGGTGCCGACAACATTGTTTTTGATTGCCTCACATGGGCTGTCTTCCATCAATGGCACGTGCTTATGTGCGGCTGCATGATACACGACATCTGGTTTAAATGTAGCGAAGATCTGGTTGACTCGGCGGCTGTCACGAACAGAACCGATCTCCACCGCCATATCCAAGTCCGGATAATTGCGTTTAAGTTCCTGCTGGATCTCATACGCATTGTTTTCATAAATATCAAAAATGACCAGTTTTTTCGGGTTATGAGAGGCGATCTGACGACATAACTCAGAGCCGATGGAACCGCCGCCACCGGTGACCAGAATGACTTTGCCCGTTAGATACTCGAAGATTTCTGTTAAATCAACCTTGATGGGATCCCGTCCCAGCAGGTCTTCCACATTGATATCTTTCAGTTCTGCTGCCGTGACTTCGCCCAGAATGAACTGATACATACCTGGCAATGCCTTGACGGCGCATCCAGTCTCCTTACAGATATTGAGCAGATCACGACGCTGTTCCGGTGTAGCGCTGGGAATGGCGACATAGATCTTGTCGACCTTGTACTTTTTGACGCCGGACATGATCTCATCACGGCCGCCGATGATCGGTACGCCATCAATGTATCGGTTCCACTTGTTCTCGTTATCATCTACGATGCAAACAACACGCTCTACGCTCAATTCCTTTGCCTTGTGAATATCGCGAAGGATCATCTGACCGGCCTCGCCGGCACCAATGAGCATAATATTGGTAATCTTCTCTGGACTGATTTTTTTATGCAGTCGCCCAATGATAAGCAATACAAAGCGATAAGCAAAGCGTGAGAATAAAATGAACACATACTGAATCAAGGCGCCTAAGAAATAATACGTGAGCGGCATACGTTCAAAGAAGGCTGTAATGGCGATAACATGAAAAATAGCGGTTATTCCGGACGCGATGGTGATGTAGATCAGTTCCATGTAGCTGGCGAACCGCCACATGCTGTTATACATTCGGAAGGCCCAAAAAACCGCAAGACATGCAATTGTATAAAATGGAGCGAACTTCAGCCAACTCTCCACGTAATTCCGATTCCACTCAAACATGATGGTAAAGCTGCAATCAAAACGAAGCCATAGGGCAAGGCCGTAGGCAATGTTGACTGCGATGATATCATAAATGACCAGGTAGATGGCTATGATCTGCCAATGCTCCAGGCCAAAGCGTTTGCCGCGCTGTCTGTTTTTCACGTTTGCACCCTTTTCTATATAATTATAATTATAGTCATAATAATTTTTTGTATTATACTCTACAACATGCTAAATGTCAATGTTTTGCCCCTTTATAGCTTTTACGATCCATGGTTTTCAGCAGGCTAAGTCAACAAGACAAAACAAAAGCGGCCTCATAATGAGACCGCTTATTTGATGGAGATAAGGGGATTCGAACCCCTGACCTTCTGAATGCCATTCAGACGCGCTCCCAACTGCGCTATACCCCCATGCCGTTTGGCAAATAGTAGTCTATCACACCTTTAAGGCCTTGTCAAGATTTTTCTTGCTATTTTTGAAGATATTCGGTATGATTAGATACACAAACGTAGAAAGAAGGTCTTTTCATGGCTGAAGATACACAGAATAAGAAGAAAAGAAGAAAGCTTTCCGAGATGGAATCCAGCGCTATTCCTCATGTGGAGGATTTTCCGGAACCGGATCCAAGCCTGCCCACAGAGCCCGGAAACTATTTTGTCTATGGGCTGGCTATCGGTGTTCTGGTTGGCGCGGCGCTGTTTTTCCTGTTCGGTCAGAACCGCATCCTTTTGTGCGCCGCCACCTTTGCGGGCGGTCTGATCGGCGCCTTGATCAAGAAAAAGGACTGAGCTTATTTGCCTAACTGATAGAATGCCACCGCGCTTGCGCCGGCCAACTTACTTTCCTAATTGATAAAATGCCACCGCGCTTGCGGCCGCCACGTTCAGCGAGTCCACCCCGTGCGACATGGGGATCTTGACCGTATAGTCGCAATCCGCGATCGTAGAGTCTTTCAGGCCATCGCCCTCCGTGCCGAGGATGATGGCCAATTTCTTTTCCGCAAGGAGGTCCGGGTCGTCGATCGGGACAGTGTCATGCTTCAAGGCCATGGCCGCGGTCTTAAAGCCCATCCGGCGCAGGCGTTCCATGCCTTGCTCGGGCCAGTCCGCGGGGATGCCGCCGATCCAGGTCCAGGGTACCTGGAAAACGGTGCCCATGCTGACACGGGCAGATCGTCTGTACAGCGGGTCGGTGCAGCCGGGTGTCAGCAGAACGGCGTCCGTGTTGAGCGCGGCCGCGCTGCGGAAGATGGCGCCGATGTTGGTCGGGTTCATGATGTTCTCGAGGACAACGACGCGGCGGGCATTCTGGCAGATCTCTTCCACCGAGGGCCGGGGTGTGCGTTCCATCGCGCATAAGACGCCGCGGGTCATGGCGTAGCCAGTGAGTTCCTGCAGGACTTCCCTTTCGCCGGTATAGACCGGCACGTCCGGGAGACGGGCGAGAAGGTCTGCTGCTTTTGTTTCGATGTGCTTGTGCTCCATCAAAAACGAGATGGGCCGGCAGCCGGCATCTAAAGCCCGTTCTATCACATAAGGGCTTTCGGCGATGAAAATACCGCCGTTTGGCTCATAGTAATGCAGCAGCTGCCGCTCGGTCAGGCGGGCATAGACATCCAGCTCCGGCCGCGTAAGGTCGGTGACTTCGATTCGATTCATGAATTTTGCCTTTCTGATAACATCAGGTCTGGCGGGATCTCCCGTCAGACCTGATCCTTTTTTATTGATTGATGACTTCCATACGGAACTTCCAGCACAGCTCTTTGTCTTTTAGGAAGAGCTTGTACTTGTCCAATGCTTCCGGTCCGCAGCTGGAGGAACCAAGTCCTGTCTGAGCCAGGTCGATATCCACAACAGTAGAATCAACGCGCTCGAGCTGGTATTCATGCCAGGCTTCGGTCAGGGCTTTGTCCGTATAGTCATGCGCCGTGAAGGTGAACGGGGCGGACAGGGCGGTGAACTTCATGCCGGTGCCTCGCTGATTGGTGACGCTCATTACACGGGTGTCCGTACGGGCGCCATTCTCCTGCATGCGGGCGTAGCTGGTGTGCATTTCATCCAGGCCGGCTTCATACCAGTCCACGTTGGACGCCCAGTTGCGGTCAACATAGTTTTCCGCCGGGCCGCGGCCATGCCAGCAGACATTCTCGCAGGTCGGGTTGATGCCCATCGTCACGCCAAGGCGCGGCCACCAGAAGGATTCGCTGGTGTTCGGATATTCGAGTTCTTTATAGGAAGTCTCGACATCCACCTTGCCATCCGCGTAGACGGTGTAGGTCTGGACGGTATCCAGCACGACCGGATTCGGGTTCGCGCCCCAGCGCTGTTTGAAGGTGATGGTGATCTTGCCATCTTCTTCCACGATAGCCGGCTCTTCCAGATGACGGGGCACCAGGCGGTCGATGCCGCGGCCCAGCCATTTGCTGGTGGCACCATTGCCAAAGCCCGTGTCATTGTCGGTCGGAGCATGCCAGAAGTTCTGACGGACCGGCATGTTCAGGTAGTCGCGTCCACCCTGGATCCACTCGGTCAGCTCGCCATGCAGCAGGTCAAAGACGATAGTGAAATCAGCGCCGCTGATGACATAGTCCATGCCGTCCTTGCAGGCTTCCAGCGGGCCGCAGGTGCAGGGTTCTTCGACACACAGGCCTTCGTTGAGAATGAACTGATCGGCAGAAACTTCGAAGCCGGCTTTTGCCCACTTGTTGGGTTTCTTCAGCACGAAGGACAGATTCAGGAAGCACTCTCCTTCCGGTACTTCGGCCGGGATCTCATAATCTTTGCAGGTGCCGGGCGCCTGTTCGTCGATGTTCAGGATGCCGGCGCACAGGATGGTGTCATTCTGCTTCAGTTCCCAATGGCCGATGACTTCATCGGAGAGGAACTGGTAGTGGCTGATGACTTTTACGGTCAACGGCTTCTGGGAAACCAGTTCAAAGTACAGCGGCTGATAGACCTTCTTCAGCTCGATCATGGCCGGATGCGGGGTCTTGTCGGACGCGATCAGACCATCGTTGCAGAAGTTGCCGTTGGCGCCGCGCAGCTCGAAGGGCATGCCGAAATCGTTACCGCCAGCCCAGAACATATCGCCCTCTTCGGT
>ONBQ01000005.1 GCA_900316145.1 uncultured Eubacteriales bacterium | reverse complement strand
TTTCAAATGACCCCAATGAGAATCGAACTCATGATTACGGCGTGAGAGGCCGTCGTCTTAACCGCTTGACCATGGGGCCATGCTTTTTCGTGAAAGCTTTATTATAATATCACTTTACATCTTATATGTCAAGTACCATTTATAAATTTCACGCACTTTTTTTATGAAATATCGGCAAAGCGGATCTTTTCTTCCACTTTGCCGATATCTTTCCGCTCCATTGCGTGTCTTAGTTTGTGTAATTATCGAAATAACCCTGGACCAGGACGACAGGCGTTCCCTTATCGCCGGAGCCGGATGTCAGGTCACACAGGGAACCGATCAGATCGGTCAGCTGACGCGGCGTCGTTCCTTCGCTGGCCATTTTTCCGACCAGATCCTTGTCCTTCTGCTTGATGCTTTCGGAGATCGCTTCTTTCAGCGCTTCACCAGACAGATGGGCATAGTCATTATCCGCCAGGTATTTAAGCTTCAATTCATTCGGAGTACCGATCAGGCCATCGGTAAAGGCCGGAGATACGACCGGATCCGCCAGCTCCAAGATCTTGCCCTTGGGATCTTTAAAGGCGCCGTCGCCATAGACCATGACTTCAACATGCTTGCCTGTCTTTTCCAGGATCTTGGCCTGGATATCCAGGACCAGCGGTTTGCACTCACGCGGGAACAGCTTAACGGTGGTCTCGGTTGCCTTATTGGAACCCAGCAGTCCGTAGAATTCGTTGCAGCCACTGCCATTGACCGGAGCGTTCATGATCTCATCCAGGCCGAACACCTTCTCGGCTCCTGCTTCTTTCAGGATACGCTTGGTGCGGGCACGGGTATGGATATCACAGGTAATAACGTTCTTGGTATAATCCAGGATCGTCTTGGCACGGTTCGCGAAGATGATCTCCACATCACATCCGCACTCTTTGATCAGTTCACTGTAATAAGAAACATAATCCACACCAGTAAATTCATGAACACCGTAACCGAATAGAGCGCGGTATTTCTCCAGGTCCAGAACATCGCTGTAGGGATTGACACCGGCTTCATCGATCTTGTCGATGCTGACCAGCTCATTGCCCACTTCATCGGACGGATAAGAAAGCATCAGAACGATCTTTCCGCAGCCGCTCTTGGCCGCACCCATAGCGATGCCCTTCAGGCAGATCGCGAAGCGGTTACGGGACAGGATCGGGAAGATCACACCGATCGTACCGGTACCGAATTTATTCTGCACATCTGTAGCGATATCCTCGATGGAGCAATAATTGCCCTGGGATCTGGCCACGATAGATTCCGTAATGGAAATAACATCTCTGTCACGCAGAGCGAATCCCTCTGCCTCAGCCGCCTCTAAAACACTATTGGTCACGATCTGTGCCAGATCGTCTCCCTGACGAATGATCGGGCAACGGATGCCCCTGGATACAGTACCGACTCGACGTTCTGCCATGGTAGTCTCTCCTAATAAAAAGAATTTACAAAATGATTGATTTCATCATGTGATTCGATTATAATCGATTTCAAAGCATAAGTAAATACGAATATTCTTATATTATCCATAATAAATTCTTATGGCAAGGAGATACTATATCATGCAAGCCCATCTGGAACAATACAGGATCTTCAAAGCGGTCGCGGACACCGGCAACATCTCAGCGACCGCGAAATCGCTCTATCTGAGCCAGTCCGCAGTCAGCCAGTCCATCAAATCCCTGGAAAACTCCTTGGGAGTGCATCTGTTCTCCCGCAGCCGCAGAGGTGTTTCCCTTACGAGCGATGGTCACACCTTATATGAATATGTATCGGGTGCCTTATCCATGCTCGAAGCCGGTGAGAACCGTCTGAACGAATCCCGCGAGCTGACCCGCGGCGAATTAACGATCGCAGCCAGCAATACCTTAACAGAGACTTACCTGCTTCGCTTTCTGCAGGCCTACCATCACGACTACCCGGGAGTCAAAGTGCGGATCCTGAACGGGACCTCGCGCCGGGTCATGCAGTATCTGAACAATGGCACCTGCGACCTGGCCTTCGTCTCCACCGATGAGCCTGCTTCTTCCTATGAATCGTATCTTTGTTTTCAGACCCACACATCTTTTGTCGCCGCATCGGATTATCCCCTGGATTTCGATCATGTTTTTGACCTGCATGAGATCAGTACGCTTCCCTTGATCCTGTTGGAGCAGGAAGCGGGTTCCAGACGCTTTCTGGAACGGTGTTTTCTAGAGAAAGGGATCCGTCTGGAGCCCGAGATCGAACTGGCCAGCTATGAACTGCTGATCTCCCTGGCCCGTATCGGCTTAGGGATCGCGGGTATCACCGAAGAGTTTTCAGAGGAAGCTCTTTCCCATGGGATCGTTCGCAAATTAAAACTGACGGAGCCTCTGCCCGAGCGCGCCGTCAGTATGTTATCCTCCAAGAATGCCGGCCCCTCCATGGCCGCGCGGAAATTCATGGAATTGATCAAAGCCTGATCAACAGGCCTTTTATGATTTCTTACAATGATACAGATGGATCCTGTCTGCGGATCCGGGAAGGCTTACATGCAATTGATTGACCTGAGCCAGCGGGTCCTCCTCCTCCAAAGCATCGAAGAAAGCATCCGTGGCGTTCACTCCGCCTTTGGGTTCGCCGATGTATAACAGCTTGCCATCCGGACGAAGCCGGACATAGGCTTCCCAGGCTTTGAGGACTTCCTCCTCGCCCTGTGGCGGCCAGCTGACGATGAGAACATCAGCCTTCTGCCCGTACTTGCGGACAGCGCTGACAGCATCCACCGCCATGATGTCGGTAAAGGCGCGGCCGCGCATGGAGATATAATCATTGGACTTGTCCGGAGCGATATCACTGGCCATTACTGCCAGTCCCTCCTCCTGCAGAAGGCAGGACAAAAGACCGTTGCCCGCCATGATCTCCAGACATTTCTTGCCAGAGAGCGCCTGAGCCAATGCTTTGATCCAGGCCCGGTTCACATTGGCATATCCCGTGATCTTGCGCCAGATCGTATCCTCATCACGCGTCATCCGGGTCGTGGTGATCAGGGAATTGAGATCTTTCGATTCGGCCAGGTCCTTGGGGATCAGCGACAGGATCTCTTCTTCTGAACAGCTGTCAAGCAGCTCCTCCAGCAGCCGCTCCGGCTTCAGATCCTTATAAGAACGGGACTGCACCGGACCATTCTTATCCTTGCGCACCAGGTCCTGCGGATGGGACAGCACATCGATCAGAGCCATATACTCTTGCGGAACACGACGTCCGTACCGCTCCGTGAGCATCCCCTCCAGTTTTTCAACGAATATAGAGACAGCACCGCCTGCTTTAGCAGACGGTACTTTTTTATTCTTCTTAGCCATGATATCCCTCGATCGGGCAAACTACCATCGGCTCACGAGGAGACTTATTCAGGACTTCCGTTTCGCCCTTGTCATTGATCATGACAATATCCTCTAAGCGCATGCCGATCTCTCCCGACAAATAGACACCGGGTTCGATAGAAAAGGCCATACCTCGCTCCAGCCGGCGGGGATTGCTCTGTTTGATGTACGGCCCTTCATGGGTGGAATAGCCGATCCCGTGTCCGACACGGTTGACCAGGGTCTTGGCCAGGCCCTGTTCATCCAGCACTTCTCTGGCCGCTTTATCGATATCCGGAATCCAGGCTCCTTCTTTAGCCAGGGCTTCGCTGGCTGCGTTCGCCCGCTCTACCAGATCATAAAGCTGCTTCTCATATTCGGAAATACCACCAACGAATACTGTACGGGACATGTCTGACATCATCTCATGGAACGCGCAGCCATAATCCAGCAGCACGATATCCTTTTCCTGGATGACACGGTCCCGCCCCTCATAATGAGGATAGCTGGCATTCGGTCCGGATGCGACGATCGCTTCTACGAACGAGGCGCCTCTGGCCTGCATGCGTTCGAACAGGAAATCCATGATCTGCCCTTCCGTCTTGCCGGGTTTGATGAAATCCAGCGCTTCCAGGAACACCGCATCCGCGATCGCCGCAGACTGGCGCAGATACTCCTGTTCCTCCAAGGTCTTATGGATGCGGACCTCTTCCAGCAAAGGTTTCGCGTTCCGGAAGGTGATATCACTCTTTTCGGCGATATCCAGCACGTTGAAAGCCTGTGCTGTCGAATTGACGCCGATGGTCTTTCCTTTTAAGCCCTGCTGTTCCAGGATCCCGTCAACGATCTCGGTCATCTCATCATTGTCGAACCAGGTATAGACAGGAACTCCCTCGCCCAATTCCGAGCGCAGCTGATCCCCGTACAGGAGATTGCAAACATAGAAGCAAGTCCCGTCCTGTTTCACGAAGAGGCCTTGAAAACGCTCACACATCATAGGGCTGAATCCGGTAAAGAATGTCAATTCTTCACCCGGGCTGATCAAAACAGCGTCCATTCCGCTCTCTTTCATCAAAGCAGCGAGTTTTTCGATATATTCTGTTCTCATAGCTGTTTGTCCTCTTTTCCTGATCAATAGCAGATCACTTCATAGCCGGTTTCTGTTACGACGACCTGGATCTCCCACTGCGCGGAATTGCTTCCGTCTTCCGTATAGATGGTCCAGCCGTCTTCATCATCCAGCACGACATCCGGCGCGCCGGCATTGACCATCGGTTCGATGGTAAAGCACATGCCCGGGACCATCAGCATTTCTTCTCCGGCATTGGCTACATAGCTGACCCAAGGATCTTCATGGAATTCCAGGCCGATGCCGTGACCGCCGATCTCTCTGACAACGCTGAAACCGTTCTTCTCCGCATGCTCATGCACCTCCTGCGCCATGTCTCCTAAGGTGACCCAGGGTTTTACCTTTTCCAGGCCCTTCTCGACACACTCCTTGGTAACACGTACGAGCTTCTTATTTTCCTCGCTTACGTTACCGATCAGGAACATGCGGGAGGAATCGGAAAAATACCCGTTATAGATGGTCGAAACATCAACATTGATGATATCTCCGTCCATCAGGATCTCTTCTTCATCTGGAATTCCGTGGCACACCACATCGTTGATGGACGTGCAGACGCTTTTCGGAAATCCCTGATAATCCAGCGGGGCCGGGATACCGCCCATTTCAGTGGTGACCCGATAAATGATATCATCGATCTCCTGTGTACTCATGCCTTCGTGGATCTCTTTGGCGACCGCGTCCAGGCAGGCCATATTGATCGCCGCGCTTTTTTTCATGCCTTCGATCTGTTCCGGTGTTTTGATAATGCTGTGATCCGGTACCAGGATACCCTGGTCACGAAACTGCTCGATCTTCTCGTCAAACGCCATGTGGCAGGACTTGTATTTGCGGTGGCTTCCACACCAGCACAGGTCATTTCTTCCTAGTTTCATTCTATTCTCCTTTTATGACGCCTATATGGCATCTATATTAGTTAGCCAAACATAACAAATATAGGAGTTTTTCACATAAATGTCAAGTCTGAGAAATTTATAATATTTCTCGTAAAAATCTGAAATCAGGCCTTTACAAAATGGAGAAGGATTGCTATAATAACCAACGATAAATTTTTAAAAGCGGTTCCGCGAGACCGACAAGATTTATACATGCCCTAAATTGGCAAACCATAAGATTTTCTATAAATCTGCCGTCCGCTAGTGTTCCCGCGGACGGCTTTTTTCAAGGAGAATTGAATGGAAATCAAAACACAGATCATGGATGCGGCCCAGATGTCGCGCAGCCTGGCTCGTATCATGCATGAGATCATCGAAAAGAATGCCGGCCTGGAGGATCTTTGCCTGATCGGCATCAAACGGCGCGGTATTCCGATGGCCTGGCGTCTGGCAGAAAACGCTTATCGTTTTGAAGGGACCCAGATCCCTGTCGGCTACGTGGACATCTCCCTCTACCGGGACGATCTTTCTGAGATCTCCGGACTGCCTGAGGCATCCGGAAGCCAGTTTCCGATGGATATCACCGGGAAAAAGGTGATTCTGGTCGATGACGTCATCTACACCGGACGCACCGCAAGAGCCGCTATCGAGGCCATTTTCAAGCAGGGCCGCCCGCGTATGCTGCAGCTTGCCGTACTGATCGACCGCGGACACCGCGAATTGCCGATCAAGCCGGATTATATCGGTAAGAATGTCCCCACATCGCATGATGAGTTCGTGCAGGTCCAGATGATGGAAGTGGACGGACAAGACGGCGTATACATCTGCAACATCGAAGAAAGCTGATCCGCAGGTCGTAAAGACTTGTTGATCCCATAGATCCAACTAAATTATTTTCATGGAGGAGAAAGAATTATGAAAATGATCTACAACATCAAAGACAAACCGAAGTTTGGTCAGCTCATCGTCTTCGCTTTCCAGCAGCTGCTCGCGATCCTGGCCGCTACGATCGCCGTTCCGACCATCGTTGGCAATGGCATGAGCCAGTCCGCCGCTCTGTTCGGCGCCGGCGTCGGCACGATCGTCTATCTTCTGTTTACCAAATTCAAGAGCCCTGTATTCCTTGGTTCTTCCTTCGCTTTCCTGGGTTCCATGTTCGCAGCTTTCGGCGGCGCGGCCTCCGTTCAGGTGGGTTATGCCGGACTTCTGATCGGTGCCTGCTTTGCCGGTCTGGTCTATGTCGTCATCGCTCTGGTCGTTAAGTTTGCCGGTGTCAAATGGATCGATAAGCTGATGCCTCCGGTCGTTATCGGACCGACCGTTGCCATCATCGGTCTCTCTCTGGCCGGAAATGCTATCGGTGATTCTTTGCACGGCGCAGTATTCGATGCTGAAAACGCTGTCTATGTTATGAATGCTGCCGGCTGGGCCAACCTCATCTGCGCGCTGGTCACTCTGCTCGTCGTCGTTCTCTGCTCTGTATACGGCAAGAAAATGGCTAAGCTGATCCCCTTCATCATCGGTATCCTGGCTGGCTATATCGTCGCTTTGATCTTCACGCTGATCGGCCGCGGAACCGGCAATGAAG
>ONBQ01000077.1 GCA_900316145.1 uncultured Eubacteriales bacterium | reverse complement strand
CCTGGCTGTCGGTGATACGGCCGTCATCCAGCACCTGCAGCAGGACGTTGAAGACATCCGGATGTGCTTTCTCCACTTCATCGAACAGGACGACGCAATACGGGTGACGGCGGACAGCTTCAGTCAGCTGACCACCTTCGTCATAACCGACATATCCAGGAGGCGCACCAATCAGACGGGAAACAGAGTGCTTCTCCATGTATTCGCTCATATCGATGCGGACCATGTTATGCTCGTCATCAAACAGGGCCTGGGCTAAGGCTTTAGCCAGCTCGGTCTTGCCGACACCGGTGGGACCCAGGAACAGGAAGGAACCCAGCGGGCGGTTCGGATCCTGTATGCCGGCGCGGGAGCGGAGAATGGTCTCGGATACTTCCGTGACAGCCTCATCCTGGCCGATGACGCGCTTGTGCAGCTCATCATCCAGATGAAGCAGTTTTTCGCGTTCGCCCTCCATCAGCTTTGAGACCGGGATGCCGGTCCAGCGAGCGATGATGCGGGCGATCTCTTCATCTGTGACGGCGTTGCGAAGGTACTGCGCCTGACCGCCGTCCTGCTGTTCAGCAGCCTCTGCTTCTTCCAGCTCTTTCTTCAGACGGGGCAGGGTGCCATAGTTCAGTTCCGCAGCCTTGTTCAGGTCATAATGGCGCTGGGCTAATTCGATCTCAGCATTCACCTGTTCAATTTCCTTACGCAGCTGCTGCACGCGGGAGATCGAGTCTTTCTCTGCCTCCCAGCGAGTCTTCATGACTTTCAGCTCATCACGCAGGGTAGAGAGTTCTTCCTGCAGATTGGCCAGTCTTTCCTGAGACAGCTTATCTTCTTCTTTCTTTAGCGCGGCTTCCTCGATCTCGAGCTGCATGATCTTGCGGGAGACCTCATCCAGCTCGGTAGGCATGGAATCCATTTCGGTACGGATGACAGCGCAGGCCTCATCCACCAGGTCGATGGCTTTATCCGGCAGGAAGCGGTCGGAGATATATCGGTTGGAAAGAGTGGCGGCGGCCACCAGCGCGCCGTCCGTGATCTTGACGCCGTGGAAGACTTCATACCGTTCCTTCAGACCACGAAGGATGGAGATGGTATCCTCGACCGTAGGTTCTTCGACCATGACCGGCTGGAAACGACGCTCCAGAGCCGCGTCCTTCTCGATATACTGGCGATATTCATTCAGCGTAGTGGCACCGATGCAGTGCAGCTCGCCACGGGCCAGCATAGGCTTCAGCAGATTGCCGGCGTCCATGGCGCCATCTGTCTTGCCGGCACCTACGATAGTGTGCAGCTCATCGATGAACAGGATGATCTGACCGTCAGAATTCTTGACTTCATTTAGAACAGCTTTCAGTCTTTCCTCAAACTCGCCGCGGTATTTCGCGCCGGCCACCAGGGCACCCATATCCAGGGAGAAGACCGTGCGGTCTTTCAGACCGGCCGGAACATCGCCCCGGACGATACGCTGGGCCAGACCCTCGGCGATCGCGGTCTTGCCGACACCCGGTTCACCGATCAGTACCGGATTGTTCTTGGTCTTACGGCTTAAGATGCGGATGACGTTACGGATCTCGGCGTCTCGGCCGATGACCGGATCCAGCTTTTGACGGCGGGCCGCGTCTACCAGGTCGGTGCCGTACTTTTTCAGCGCGTCATAAGTAGACTCCGGATCATCCGTCGCGACACGGGTATTGCCGCGGGCAGAAGCCAGGACCTTCAGAAAGCTTTCTTTATCGATGGAATACTGACGGAAAATGTCTTTAACAGCCCGGTTTCCGGAATCGATCAAAGCCAGGAACAGATGCTCGACGGAAATGAAATCATCGTGCATCTTGGCAGCCGTTTTTTCTGCCGCATCCAGGACACGGTCCAGATCACCGGACACGTAGATCTTATCCATTTCACGGCCGGGACCGGAAACGGAAGGGATACGGGATAGCGCAGCTTCGACCGCCTTAATGAGACTTGCGGTATCGACCTGCATACGGCCAAGCAGAGCCCCGATCAGACCGTCTTCCTGGCGGATCAATGCCATCAGCAGGTGTTCGCAGTCGATGCTGGTGTGCATATATTCCGTGGAGATGGACTGGGCCTCCTGGATGGCCTGAATGGATTTTTTCGTTAATTTCTCGGTATTCATAGTACCCCTCCTTGCAACATTCTTTGAATCATCCTAATTGTACATCAGTAAGCATAAATTGTCAAGTATATTATATAATCAGATATGCAAATAATTTGCAAAGAAATATTTGTACTTTTGTGAAAAATATGATATAATAACTCCAAATCCAGTTTTATCTGCGGTTATCGTGAAGGAGGTTGAGAATTATGAAACTCATTTTAGCTATCATCCATGATGAAGATGCCCACAAATTAACCACAGCCCTGAACAAAAACAACATTCAGGTTACCAAGCTGGCCAGTACCGGCGGTTTCCTGCGTGTAGGCAATACCACCATGCTCATCGGCGTGGAGGAGGACCGTGTTGAGCTGGTCCTCAACATCATCCAGGAGAAGTGCCAGACCAAGAAACAGATGACGATCGCCAATCAGCCTTACAGCACCTCTCCCGAGGGCTACATTCCCTATCCGATCGAGGTTACGGCGGGCGGCGCTACCGTATTCGTCATTGATGTTGAGCAGTTCTGCAAGTTCTGATCAGAATGGATGTGTTTAACACCGTCGCGGGGCATGAGGAGATCCGCCGCCACCTGGCTTCGGCCATGGAGGGAGGCACGGTATCCCATGCCTATCTTTTTGAGGGAATCGACGGGGTGGGTAAGACCACCATGGCTATGGAATTCGTCCAGGCATTGCTTTGTACTGAGCCGCAGGTCTCACACATGGCCTGCGGCCACTGTTTGTCCTGCCGTACCGTAAAAACGGGCAATCATCCGGACGTAAAGGTCCTGACCAAGGGCGATAAAGCCTCCCTCGGTATCGGCGAGATCCGCAGCCGCCTGGTCTATGACGCGCAGATCAAGCCTTATCAAAGTGCCTGGAAGGTCTACATCATTCAGGATGCGGATACCATGACGGTCGAGGCGCAGAACGCGTTGTTAAAGACGCTGGAGGAACCGCCTTCTTATGTTCTGATCATCCTGCTGGCCAACAATAGTCAGAAGTTCCTGCCCACGATCCTGTCCCGCGTCATTACCCTGCACTTTCAGCCGCTGCCGGAGAGGACCATCGCCTCCTGGCTGAAAGACCATCAGGGCCTGACAGAGGAGAGGGCGTCCCTGTTCGCGGGCTTGAGCCGCGGTTCCCTGGGTACGGCCATCATGCTGGCCTCTTCCGAAACGTTCGGACAGATGCGCGAGGAATTGACAGGTCATCTGGAGAGCCTTCGAACGAGCAAGCCTTCCGAGATCCTCAAGATGGCGGACTTTTTTAACAAGTATAAAGACAGCCAGGATATGATCTTTTCTTTGATGCAGGTCTGGTTCCGGGATCTTCTGATCCTGATCCTTGAAAAGGATGAGCAGGCCGTTCTGACAAAGGATAAGACGGATATTCTTAAAAAACTGGCTTTAGAATATGACGCAGATGAGGTCATGCGCCTGTTTTCATCTGTCGAGCGCATTCGCGAGGCTTTGCGCCTCGGTGCGCAATATGCATTTTCGATCGACTGTCTGTTGAAGTCGATGATGGAGGAATTATGATCACTGTTATTGGAGTGCGCTTCCGCCACGCGGGAAAGGTCTATTATTTCTCGCCGGGAGCCATTGAAGTCCACAAGGGGGACTATGTTATCGTCGAGACAGCCCGCGGCGTAGAATACGGGTTTGTGGTCAGCGATCCGAAGCTGGCTTCTGAGGAGGATATCGTTCCTCCGCTGCGTACCATCATCCGGAAGGCGGATGAGAAAGACGCGGAAACTTATCGATGCAATCTGGAGCAGGAGAAGGAAGCGTTCTCCGTTTGTGAAGAAAAGATCGCCCGCCATGAGCTGGATATGAAGCTGGTGGACGTGGAATATACGTTTGATGGCAACAAGATCCTCTTTTACTTTACAGCCGATGGGCGTGTTGATTTCCGGGAACTGGTCAAGGATCTGGCCTCTGTTTTCCGCACGCGCATTGAGCTGCGTCAGATCGGCGTTCGTGATGAGACCAAGATGCAGTGCGGCATCGGTATCTGCGGCCGTCCTTTCTGCTGCAGCACATTCCTTTCGGACTTCGCGCCGGTCTCCATCAAAATGGCCAAGGATCAGAGCCTGTCTTTGAATCCGTCCAAGATCTCCGGTACCTGCGGGCGTCTGATGTGCTGCCTCAAGTATGAAGAGTCCATTTACGAAGAGCTCAACCGCCATCTTCCGGATGAGGGAGATATGGTCGAGACCGTGGATGGAACCGGTGAGGTCCTGCATGTAAATCCCTTGCGTCAGCTGGTCAAGGTCGGTGTCACCCAGGAAAAGGGAGATGTCGCGATCAATGAATACCCGGTCGCTGATATCAAGATCCTGCGTCACAAGCATCGCAAAGGACCAGAGGAAGAAGAGAGCATGGACGCGGAAGAAGAGCGTCAGTTAAAAGAATTGGAACATGAATTTGATCCGGAAGCGGGAGGGCGTCGCCCTGACCGCAGAAAGCGTCCGCAGCCTGCCGCCCAGGAAGGCCAGCAGGAAGCGCCTCAGGACCGCGGAAACCGTCCAAACAGAGGACGCCGTCCGGATCGCAGACCACGCCGCGCGCCGGCTAAAGAAGACACAAAAGCCTGATCGAACATCAGGCTTTTCGCATTTCCTTGAAGATGATGAACTATCAAAAAGAAGGCGAGCGGATCGATGATCTGGGCATCGCAGGGTATCATATCCTGCAAAAGCCAGGGGCATTCTGCTTTGGTATGGACGCGGTCCTGCTGGCGGATTTTGCTGAAGCCCGCAAGAATGAACAGGTGTTGGATCTGTGTTCCGGAACAGGCATCATTCCTATCCTGATGAAGGCCCGCTATCCGGAAGCCGTCTATACCGGCCTGGAGATTCAGGAAGAAATGACGGACATGGCAGAGCGCAGCGTGCGAATGAATGGGCTAGAGCATTCCATCCGGATGATCCACGGAGACCTTAAAGAGATCCGTTCCCTGCTGCCTGGCAACCAGATGCATGTCGTGACGGTCAATCCGCCCTATATCAAGGGAGTTTCCGGACTCAAAAACCAGACGGAAGCGGTTACGGGAGCGCGCCATGAGGTGCTCTGCACCTTAGAAGACGTACTGGCCGCCTCCGCCTATGTGCTCAGGTCCTCCGGCCGGCTGTACATGGTGCACCGGCCCAGGCGTCTGCCGGAGATCCTGTCCGCTATGCAGCAATACCACCTGGAGCCCAAGCGTATGCGCTTCGTGCATCCCTATATCGACAAGGAACCCAATCTGGTCCTGATCGAGGCTGTCAAGGGCGGAGGCCCGCAGCTGACTGTTCTCGCGCCGCTCATCGTGTATGACGCGCCGGGACAATATCGCGATGAGATCTATCGCATCTACCACATCCGGAAAGTGTAAGTTGTTTTATGAAGAATCAAACAGTTGCGGTAAGCGCCTGCCGCCGGTATGACGCCAAGCTTATCAAAGAAGCGCTTCTTAAGACCATTGAAGGCATTGGAGGCCTGGAACCCTATCTGGAAAAGGGGAAGACCGTCCTGCTGAAGATCAATCTGATCCTGGGCAAAGCACCGGACCGTCATGCTACCACACACCCCGCCTTTGTCGAGGCCTTGGCTCAGATCCTGACAGAATACGGTATGCAGGTCATTCTGGGAGACAGTCCGGGAGGCCCGTTCAATACCGCGGCCTTGCGCCATGTATACAAAGCCACCGGCATGACGGAAATGGCTGAAAGATGCGGCATACGTCTCAATGAAAACACCGGTTCTATCGAGGTGGAGAATCCAAACGGCAAGTTCATGAAGCGCCTTACCATGACGGCTATGCTTCAGGACGCGGATTATGTGATCTCGGTCTGCAAGCTCAAGACCCACAGCATGATGACCTATACCGGCGCGGCCAAGAACCTGTTCGGTACAGTGCCGGGAACGGTCAAGGCGGATTACCATGTCCGCATGCCGGATGCGATGGACTTTGCGGATGCGCTGGTGGATATTTGTGAAGCGGCTGACCCGGTGCTGTCCTTTATGGACGCCATCGTGGGCATGGAAGGCAATGGCCCTACCGCCGGAACGCCGCGGCCCATAGGGGCCGTTCTGGCAAGCCCGAATCCCTATGCGCTGGATACGGTCGCTTCCGGGATCATTGGCCTGAAGCCGGAGCAGATCCCGCTTCTAAAGCAGGCTATGGCGCGAGGCCTGCTGGATCCGGCCCGTGTTCAGACAGCCGGGGAGGATCCCCAGACCTTCTTTATCGCGGATTACAAAATGCCGGATCACATCGAAAGCGATCTGTACCGCATGAAACTGCCGTCCTGGCTGGCGACGCCGCTTACGAAACTGACACGTGCCAAGGTGCGCTTCGATCCGAAAGCCTGCGTAGGGTGCGGCATCTGCCGGGACAACTGTCCGGCTGAGGTCATCACCATGCGGGAGAGCGATACCTATAAAGGCCGGAGACCACAGGTGGACTATAAAAAGTGTATCCGGTGCTTCTGCTGTCAGGAACTATGTCCGCAAGAAGCAGTTACGGTTCAGGAATCCTTCATTTATCGGATCGCCAATAAACTATAGAGGGATGGATGCCATGCAAGGATATTTATCGATCTGCGCTACGCCCATCGGCAATCTGGAAGATATCACCCTCAGGGTGCTCAGAACGCTGAAAGAGGCGGATTACATAGCGGCGGAGGATACCCGTCAGACGATCAAGCTGCTGAATCATTTTGATATCCACACGCCTATGATCAGCTATCATAAATTCAATGAGGAAGAACGGTCTGAACAGCTGATCCGCATGATGCAGGAGGGCAGCCATATCGCTTTGGTCAGCGACGCGGGCACGCCCGGCATTTCTGATCCGGGAGCGGTGCTGGTGCGCAAGTGCTACGAAGCCGGCGTTCCCGTCACCTCTCTGCCCGGAGCCAGCGCAGTCATCACGGCGCTCACCCTTTCCGGCTTGATGTATTCAGGTTTTATCTTCGAAGGATTCCTTCCCCAGGATAAAAAAGAACTGAAGGAAACCCTGGACCGTTTTCAGAATGAAACCCGTCCGGTGATCTTTTATGAAGCGCCGCATCGCCTCAAAAAAACACTGGCGGCCTTGCTGGAGACGTTGGGAGACAGGCGACTGATCCTCGTAAAAGAACTGACGAAAAAACATGAGGAAAGAGTCAGCGGCCTGATCAGCGAGCACCTGAGATCTCTGGAAGAGGAGCCGGCCCGGGGCGAACATGTGCTGATCCTGGAAGGCATTGACCAGGAGCAAGTGAAGGAACTCAAAAAGGCCCGGTTTGAAGACCTGAGCCTGGAGGAACATATGGCGCTTTATAAGGATCTTCCCGAAAAAGAAGCGATGAAACAGGTCGCTAAAGATCTCGGTATCAGCAAGCGGGAAGTCTACGCGAAACTCAAAATGAACGTTGCCGAGTAAGGCAAAATAGTATATAATATAGAGTGGGATCCGGTCGGAAACGATCATTTTTCGTCAAGGCCGGTATCATAAAACGAAAAGGGGCATTTCATGAACAACGAGTCTCCCTTTGCGGGGAAAAAGATCATTCTGACCGGCGGAGGTACAGCCGGCCATGTATCACCTAACATCGCCTTGATCCCCAGGCTGAAAGAGCTGGGTTTTGAGGTGGAATATATAGGCAGCTATGATGGAATCGAAAAGCAGCTGATCGCTGAGACCGGCGTTCCTTACCACGGTATTTCATCCGGTAAGCTGCGTCGGTATCGCAGTCTTAAGAACCTGAGCGATCCGTTCCGGGTGCTGAAGGGCTACTTCCAGGCGAGAAAGCTTCTGAAACAGTTGAAACCGGACATCGTGTTCTCCAAAGGCGGTTTTGTCAGTGTACCGGTCGTGGTAGCGGCCGGCCGCAAAAAGATCCCTTGTGTCATCCACGAGTGTGATATGACGCCGGGTCTGGCCAATAAACTGGCCATTCCGTTTGCGGCCCGTGTCTGCACCAACTTCGCGGAGACAGTCGATAAGGTAAAAGGTGGGAAAGCCGTCCACACCGGAACGCCCATCCGTGAATCGCTGGCTCAGGGCAGCAAGGAGGAAGGACTGAAGCTGTGCGGTTTTAAAGAGGGCAAACCTGTCATCATGGTCACCGGCGGCAGCTTAGGCGCCGGCGCCATCAATGATGCCATCCGCGAGGCGATCGTTCCGCTTACCGAAAGCTATCAGGTCATCCATCTGTGCGGAAAGGGCAAGAAGGATGAAAAGCTGGAGCGCGCATCCAATTATCATCAGATCGAGTACGCGGGCCCTGAAATGAAGGATCTGTACGCGGCGGCTGATCTGATCATCAGCCGGGCGGGAGCCAATACATTGGCGGAGATCCTGTCTCTGTCCATTCCGAACATCCTCATTCCGCTGCCGCTTTCCCAGAGCCGCGGGGATCAGATCCTCAATGCGGAATCATTTGAGAAGAAGGGTTACAGCTGCGTTCTGCCTCAGGAAAAACTCAATACCCAAACCTTGATGGAAGCGGTAGAGCAGACCTGGGCCAAGCGGGAAGAATATACCAGAACCATGGATCAAGCGCCGGATAAAAACGGTTTGCAGGCAGTTTTAAACATTATCATGGAGGAGACAAAGTAACATGAAAGACATCCGTTTCTTAGTGGAAGAACTGGTCGCGTACGCGCTCGATCAAAAGCTGATCGAAAAAGAAGATGCCGTTTACAGCCGCAACCTGCTGCTGGATCTGTTAAAGCTGGAAGAGCCGGCGGAAGGTGTCACAGCGGGTCAGCCGCCGAAGGCCGCCTTTGAAGCTGCAGCGGAAGAATGTCCGGGCCTTTCTCCGCAGCCGATCCTGGACCAGATCCTGGATTACTGTGCCGAGACCGGCCTCATGGAAGACAACACCGTAACCATGCGTGACCTCTGGGATGCCCGCATCATGGGATTCTTCATGGCCCGTCCGTCCGATATCGTAAAAACCTTCTGGTCAGAATACAAAGAAAGCCCTGAAAAGGCCTCTGAATACTTCTATCATCAGTCACGGGCCAGTCATTATATCATGACGGAACGTGTCGCCAAGAACCTGTACTGGCTGGCTCCCACCGAATATGGAGATCTAGAGATCACGGTCAACCTTTCCAAGCCGGAAAAGGATCCCAGAGAGATCGCCAAGCTTAAGTTCCTGAAGTCTTCCTCCTATCCGAAGTGCATGCTCTGCATCGAGAACGTTGGATATCAGGGCCGCTTGAACCACCCCGCCCGCCAGAATCTGCGTCAGATCCCCATGCATCTGAACAATGAAAACTGGTATCTGCAGTATTCTCCGTATGTATACTACAATGAGCACTGCATCCTGCTGAAGGAAGAGCATGTGCCGATGAAGATCAACGTGGATACCTTCCGCCGTTTGTTTGCCTTCATCGAGACGCTGCCGCATTATTTCATCGGTTCCAACGCCGGACTGCCGGTCGTTGGCGGTTCCATCCTGAGCCATGAGCATTATCAGGGCGGACATCATGTATTTCCGATGGAAAAAGCTTCCATCCGCGCGCAGTACACTCATCCGGATTTCCCGGGCGTTTCCATTGGCTTGATCAACTGGCAGATGGCCGGTGTCCGCCTGGCCGGAAAGGTCAAGGATGAGGTCGTGGCCCTGGCAGAGAAATTCCTCGATGCCTGGGAAGCCTACACCGATGAAAGTGTCTGCATCTACGCTGAGACCATCGAGAACGGCGTTCCGACCCCGCACAATGCCATCACGCCGATCGCACGCTTCAACCAGAAGGGTGAGTATGAGATCGATCTGGTGCTGCGCAACAACCTGACCAGTGAAGAGTATCCGGACGGCATCTATCATCCGCATCCGCATCTGCACCACATCAAGAAAGAGAACATCGGCTTGATCGAGGTCATGGGTCTGGCTGTCCTGCCGGGCCGCCTGGAAAAAGAACTTAAGCTGATCAGCGCGATCTTGACCGGCGAGAAGACCTATGAAGGATATAGCGAAGAAGAGCAGAGCGCGCTTGAGAAGCACCTGCCCTGGATCCGCGATATGCAGGCACAGTACGGTACGGTCGAGTCCACAGAGAAGGCGGATGAGATCCTTCGTCAGGAAGTCGGCAAGAAGTTCTCCCAGGTCCTGGAGGATGCCGGTGTCTTTAAGAACACGCCGGAAGGCCACGCGGCTATCGATCGTTTCATGAAGTCTGTTGGTTGTGAGGAGAAATAAGTTCCAATGAAAAAGTTCGTTATACTGGCCTTGTGCCTTTGTCTGATATTCAGCATGACCGCCTGCGCGGCCGATCCGTATAAAAAGCAGTTTGAAATGCCGAAAAAGGGTGATACGATCGCGATCCTCCATACCAATCATGGAGATATCACAGTACGCTTCTTCAAAAAAGAAGCGCCGAAAGCGGTCGAAAACTTTATCACCTTGGCGGAAAGCGGTTACTATGACGGAGTCACTTTCCATCGCGTGATTAAGGATTTCATGATCCAGGCCGGTGATCCGACAGGAACCGGATCCGGTGGAGAAAGCGCCTTTGGCGGCACTTTCGCTAACGAAATCGTGGACTATCTCTCCACCTATCGCGGCTCCCTGTGTATGGCCAATTCCGGCAAGGATACCAACACCAGTCAGTTCTTTATCGTAACAGACGAGGATACCGATGCGACCCGCATCATCAAAGCGAACGAACAGGTCGGCAAGGATAAGCGCATTTCAGAAGAGAAGGTCAAAAACTACCAGAAGTACGGCGGCGCGCTGTGGCTGGATGATCAGATCAGCACATTGCTCAACGAACTGTATGGCACCAATGTATCCTCGCACACGGTATTCGGTCAGGTCATCGATGGTATGGATGTGGTCGATGAGATCTCTCAGGTGGAAGTATATTCCGAACTGGAAATGACGGAAGCCAATATCGATAACCCCGGACAGATGAGCATTCTTAAGGACAAACCGAAGGAAGATGTCATCATCGAGTCCATCGAGATTACAACTTATAATGGTTGAAATTTACAAATCTTTTTAAGAATGGTTATTGAACTTGACGAATATTTATTATATAATTGAAAAAGAGAAAATACCAAAAGAGGTAAGAGCAAATCGACAGATAAGGTGGTGCAAAAATCATGGGTGAAGAATTAAAAGTTTCGGCTTACGCGATATCGCTCGCGGGTCAGGAACAAAATCTGGACAATGTATTTGTCAACGGCCGGTATCTGAACTCCGCCTCTGCGGAAGACAGGTCCGCTATCAGCAAAGTCACACATGCGGATTTCCAGGTCTATGGCGTTTGTGATGGCCAGGTCACCGGTGCGGAAGAATCTGAAGAAGATGTTTTCCCGGCGGCTGTGGCTATGCAGCGCCTGCAGCGTCTGCAGGGTGCTATGGCAGAGGAGAACCGTATCGATAAAGATCAGATCTGGGACTTCATGGTTGAAGTCAACAGCAAAATGAAGGAATATAAGGCAGCGGTAGGCGCCGAAGAAGCCAGCGCTTCCTTTGCCGCCCTGTTCCTGCATGGCAACCGAGGTCTGGCAGTTCACTTGGGAGATAGCCGCATCTATGTTATCCGCGGCGGGCGTATGCTTCAGATCACAGAGGATCATCTGCTGGCAACCGATATGTACAAGTATGGTGTCATTACCCAGAAGCAGGCCGAAGTCCACAAAAAGAACTCCGCATTGACCGCTTACATCGGCATGGATGATATTTACGATGCCGAAGAAAGCGTCTTCTCCAAATATTTTGTCTTCTATCCGGATGATGTATTCATCATCTGCAGTGATGGGATCACAGACTATATCAGCAACGAAGATCTGGAGCGCATCGTACGCGGCATGAAAGATGCCACCGCCGATGAGATCGCTCAGACTTTGATCCAGACAGTTAATGAGACCAGCGAGGATGACAAGTCCATCGTCGTGCTTCATGTAGATGATGCCCCGGGCACGGCAGCCCCGCAGCGTGGTACCTCCAGCATGCCTCAGCGTGAGAACTTCGATCGCAAGGAACAGCCTACCGAGCCTACGGTCCCGGTTACCGATACCACCAAGCTTACCGGCATCACCTCCAGCATCGCGGATATCGAAAAAGCCGCAGCTGAGGCAGAAGAGGATGATGAGGATGATTACGATGAAGGCGGCAGCCTTGTCGATAAGATCCTTGGCAATCCGAAGCGTCTGGCCATGATCCTGGGAGCGATCCTGCTGCTTGTCATTCTGATCGCCCTTATCGCAGGCGGCGGCAAGAAGAACAAGAAGGACAATAACAGTTCTGAAGCAAGCCAGTCCAGTGAGATCTCCGAAAGCTCTGAAGAGAGCGAAGTCGTTGCTCCGGAAAGCTCCGAGTCTTCCGAAGTTTCCGAGTCTTCTGAGTCTTCTGAGTCCTCTGAGTCTTCCGAGAGTTCTGAGTCCTCTGAGTCTTCTGAATCCTCTGAATCGTCCGAAGAGAGCGAGTCTTCTGAAGAAAGCAGCGCGCCGGAAGATGAGGAAGAGCAGATTTATACGGTCCAGGCTGGTGATACCTTGTACGCGATCATCGTCAACCGTTATGGTGAGTTCAGCGATGAACTGCTGGCAGCGGTCTGCGCTTACAATGACAACATGGATCCGAACAACCTGTCCGGCGGTCAGGAAATCAAGCTTCCGTCCAAGTCCGCGCTGGGTCTGGAATAATATTTGGTAATCCGTAGATCATCACTATGGTGTCAGGGACTTTCCACCCTGACACCATTTCTTCTCTTTTAACATCGATTTATACCTTGCAAGGGAGGTGCTTTTTTGCAGGGAGAAAAGAAACAGCTGACCGCAGGCGCCAAGTTCCGGCGCATCCTTCTGTGCATGCTGGGGTCAGCCATATGCGGCACGATCATCGGCATCCTCCTGATCGTGTTCTATCCGGAAAAAGACAAAACCTCGAATAAACCGGCCTATTCTGTCGCGGACAATGGATACAGCGGCAATTCCACCCAGAAACTGGTCTCCCCCATCGTGCTGGATGATACGTTGCATACGGTGGCGGAAGAAGCGCAGAAGACCGTGGTGACCGTCATGTCTATGGTCGGTCAGGAAACCGTGCTTGGACCGCAAACGGCCACCGGCATCGGCTCAGGGGTCATCTACAGCATGGATCAGGCGGAAGTCTGCATCATGACCAACGCGCATGTTATCGAAGGCGCGACTAAGGTCTATCTGTATTTTGATCCAGGGATCTCCATCCCGGCGGAAGTACAGGGAACGGATGTGGATGCGGACCTGGCCGTCATAAAAGTACAAGTCAAAGACATCCCTGAAGATAAGCTTAAGGAAATGCAGCCTGCTGAGTGGGGTGACAGCGACGCTCTGCGGACCGGTGATGTCTGCATGGTCGTAGGCTGCCCTTATAGTATGGAGTTTGAAGATTCGGTCACGCTGGGCATCATCGGCGGAACCGAACGAGAGATCTCTTACGATGGCAAGACCATGACGGTCATGCAAACAGACGCGGCCATCAATCCGGGCAATTCCGGCGGTGCCGTCGTTGACAAGGAAGGACATCTGATCGGGATCAGTTCTGCTAAGGTGCAGATGGACAGTGTAGAGGGCATCTGCTTTTTCATCCCTGCCGCCGCGGCCAAACCGGTCTTGGATGAGCTGGTCAAGAAGGGCAGCATCGATCATCCGTCGCTCGGTATCGACTCCTTTGATATCATTTCTGAAGCGATGGCGGAGATCTATGAAGTGCCTGTAGGACTCATTATTTATGAGATCAGTCCAGGAACCAAAGCGTATGCCGCAGGCCTTCAGACATCAGATATCATTACAGAGATCGACGGAACCCCCATCCACGAGCTGTCTGATCTGGATACGATCCTGGACAGTCATAAAATCGGCGATGTGGTCGAACTGACCGTTGTACGCGGCCCTGATTATGACCATACATTCGCGGTGAAGCTGGAGCTCGTCAGCTCCAAGGGACAAGAAGAAGGATCCGGTTCCTTCTTCGAGAATCCGTAAGTTCGTAAAGGAGACACATGCGCAAAGTCATCATTCTTGAGCCGGATCCTATGGTAGCGCGGATCCTGAAAGAGTCGGTCAGCAGAAGACCGCAGCTCAAAATGGTGGCTTGTGCCAAAAATATCGAACAGCTGACACGGATGGAAGAAACGCTCCATCCGCAGCTCATCCTGGGCGAGACGAAACTCATGGATGGTGATCTGGAAGCCTGGCTTTTGGACAAAAGACAAAACGCTTCCGCTATCGATTTTATCGCCGTCACCGCTGAGGATAGTCCCGCCTGTTTTATGCGTTTTCAAAAGCTTGGGGCTTTGGATTATATCCTGAAACCCTTTTCCGATAGTCGTATCGATCAGGCGTTGATCGGTTATACCCGCAGGGCGGCTCTTTTGAAGCCGGATCAGGTCCTGACACAGGAAAGGATCGATGCCTGGCAATCACAGGCGATCCAGCCTATCCTGCAGCCCAAAGAGACATTCCGAGGCAGCGAGCGGACCTGGGAAAAGGTCATGACCTTCATACAGTCCTGTCAGGGAGACCGTTTCACGCTGGATCAGCTGACAAAAAGTACCGGCCTGTCCCGTTCCGCTGCGCACCGCTATGTGGAGGATCTGCTGGATGGGGGCCAGCTGGAAGTCACCTCGGAATACGGCCAGGTAGGCCGTCCTAAGCTTTTGTACCGGCAGGTTTGAACTATTATTTCAAAAGGAGAACGATCGACCCATGGAAACCATGATCCTTGCCACAAAAAACCCGGGCAAAACAAGAGAAGTCAAAGAAATCTTCCCGGAACTGACGATTCTTACTATGGGAGATGCCGGCCTTGATCCAGAGATCATTGAGAACGGCACCACATTTGAAGAAAACGCTTTGATCAAAGCCCGCACGGTACATCAGGCGCTGGGAGAAAACCCGGAAGGCTATGCCGTCATTGCGGATGATTCCGGTATCGAGATCGATTATCTTGGTAAAATGCCAGGAGTATATTCGGCCCGCTATCTGGGAGAGGATACACCGTATTCCTATAAAAACCAGGTCATCCTCGATAAGCTAAAGGACGCGAAGGGACAAGAGCGTACCGCGCGCTATGTAGCAGCGATCGCCGTTGTGCTGGCAGATGGCACGGAATTCGTGCTGCGGGACACCGTAGAGGGCGAGATCGCTTACAGCCCGGCCGGTGAGGGAGGCTTCGGCTATGATCCGATCTTCTACGTGCCTTCTTACGGAAAGAATATGGCAGAACTGACACCGGATGAAAAGAACGCGATCTCCCATCGGGGCAAGGCCCTCAGGAGGATGAGACAATGCCTGATCGATGGAAAGTGCTGGTGATCAGCGATACCCATAATCGCACGGATCGCGCGGAGAAAGTGATCGCCGAGCTTCAGGATCACATCGACGCGGTCTATTTCCTGGGTGACTATTTAGAAGACGGGGAACGATTGGCCCGCAAGTACCCAAGGCTGGCCTTTCTTTGCGTAGCCGGTAATTGTGATTTCACCTCCAGGAATCCGTCCTTTGAAGTCAACGTGGCGGGACACAAGCTATTCCTGTGTCACGGACATCGGTATGGGGTCAAGGATGGTTATGACAGCATACGCAGTGTCGGCATCGCCGGCGGGTATGATGTGGTCCTTTTCGGCCATACTCATATTCCTTTCGCACAGGATGAAGAAGAGCTTCTTCTCCTGAATCCCGGCAGTATTGGAATGCCATTTGCCATCTATGGGTCAGACTATGCTGTTCTCAAACTCGTGGCCGGACAGAAACCATCCTATCGTTTGGGGGATTCCGGCAAAAGCACTGACGATATCATAGCTTTTCTGGAAGAAAATGCATAAAATTTACAAAATTTTTATTTCATTCTGATTGTTTTATGTTATAATGAGCGTAATTATATCGAGAGGTAAGGAAGCTTATCTCAGAATGAAATGGGAGGTATATCATGGGTAAGTATGTAGTCAAAGAAACGGCGACCGGTATCAAATTTGACCTGAAAGCCACCAATGGTATCGTCATCGGTACCTCTGAAGTATTTACGACTAAAAAGGCCTGCCTCAACAGCATCGAAAGCGTAAAGAAGAACGCACCGGAGGCTCCGATCGAGGATCAGACGGTTGAGGATTACGAGCAGGTCAAAAACCCGAAGTTCGTTCTGTACACGG
>ONBQ01000035.1 GCA_900316145.1 uncultured Eubacteriales bacterium | reverse complement strand
CCAGCAACGTAAATACCAGGAACCCGGCCGCCGTAAGCAGCACACAGACATACAGCTTGAAGCGGTACGCATGGCGCACGCCTTCCATATCTCCAGAGCCAAAGAACTGCGCGCCGAAAATACCGGCGCCGGACAGGCCGCCGAAGATGCAGATGTAATAGACCTGCAGCAGCTGGTTTACGATAGAAACACCGGACATGGGTTCCGTGCCGACCTGCCCTACCATGATATTATCCAGAAGGCCCACGAAATTGGTGATGCCGTTCTGGATCATGATGGGGATCGCGACTGCGAAAACCATGCTATAAAAGGCTTTGTCGCCGATCAGTTTCTTCTTTAAAGACATAAAAAAAACACCTTTCAATGAGCTTTCGGATATTGTAGCATACCGCCTGATAAATAGCAAGAAGAAACGATTGCATTTTCTACTGACTTGCGGTACAATACATTCGTATGTCCTGAAAAGACAATTTAGGAGGAATCTATGTTATATCTGAGCACACGCGGAGACGGACACAAGGTCTCTTCCGCAGAAGCTATCCGCCGCGGCCTGGCGCCGGACGGAGGCCTGTATCTGCCGGAATCATTGCCCTCTTTCTCACTGGATGAGATCGTTAAGCTGTCCGCCCTTTCCTATCCGGAACGGGCCGCTTTCGTTCTGTCCCGCTTCTTAACTGACTATACCTATGAAGAACTGCTGGAGTATGCCAATAAGGCGTATGCCTCTTTCCAGCCGGATGTCATCACCCTGACGGACTCCATGCACATTTTGGAATTGTATCACGGGCCCACCTGCGCCTTTAAAGACTTTGCCTTGCAGATGCTGCCCTATCTGCTGACCGGCGCTCTCAAAAAGACGGGCGAGTCCCGTACCGCCGTCATCCTGACTGCCACGTCCGGCGATACCGGCAAGGCTGCTTTGGAAGGCTTTGCTGACGTGCCCGGCACCCGCATCGCGGTCTTCTACCCGGAGGGCGGGACCAGCCGCATCCAGCAGCTGCAGATGACGACGCAGGAAGGTTCCAACGTAAATGTGATCGCGGTCAAGGGCAACTTTGACGATGCCCAGACCGGGGTCAAGCAGCTTTTCTCCGATCCGGAACTGGCAAAGCAGCTGTCAGATCAGGGGTACTTCTTCTCTTCCGCCAATTCCATCAACTGGGGCCGTCTGGCGCCGCAGATCGCTTTTTATTTTTCCGCCTACGCGGATCTTGTAGCCGCCGGTCGCATAAACGGGGGCGAGCTTGTCAACATCGTGGTCCCGACCGGCAATTTCGGCAACATCCTTGCATCTTATCTGGCCTATCTGTGCGGCCTGCCGGTCAAGACGTTCCTATGCGCTTCCAACCGCAATAATGTCCTGACAGACTTCATCCGCACCGGACAGTACAACGCGAACCGTCCTTTCTACCTGACCGCCTCTCCTTCTATGGATATTCTGGTCTCTTCCAACCTCGAACGGCTGCTTTATTTGCTCTCTGAGGCCGATTCGGACGCGGTAGCAGGAAATATGCGTGAACTGAAGGAAAAGGGCTTCTACGGCGTTTCTGACGCCGTTCTCGGGCATCTGCAGGAGAAGTTCAGCGCCGGCTGCGCAGATGATAAGATGACAAAGGAAACGATCCTCCGCACCTTTAAAGATCACCGCTATCTCATCGATACCCACACGGCTGTCGCCGTCAAAGTCTATGAGGATTATGCCCGGGAGACCGGGGATCAGACCCCGTCCATCATCGCTTCTACGGCCAGCCCCTTCAAGTTCCCGAAGAGTATTCTGGAAGCTTTGGAGCAGGAAGTTCCCGCGGATGGTTTCGATCAGCTGCGCGCTCTGGAGCAGGTGTCCGGCCTGACCTCCCCCGCCTCCCTCTCCTCTCTCGAGAACAAGCCGGAGCGCTTCACAAAGGCTGTCGCGCCGGAAGATATGAAAGAAGCCATTCTGGCCTGGTTATAACGTAAATAAGGAGTTGCCTCACACAGCAACTCCTTGTTTTTTATACATGGGTACGGATCAGGGTCATCTTTCCCTCGATCGAGACCGAACCGGCGGTGGCAGGCACCAGGATGGAATCCCCCGCCCGGACCGGCAGGCCATTCATGACGCCCTCTCCCTCCAGCACGATCAGGATCTCAAAGCGTTCTTGGGAGACCGGCAGCGTCAACGGCTGGTCAACATACAGACGGGTCGTTTCAAAGAACGGGCTCTTGACTCCCTGGTCGATATCCGCTTTTTCTGCTCCCACCGGGGCTTTGCGGTTCACGACCTGGACCGCTTTTTCCACGTGCAGCTGACGCGGCTTTCCATCCAGTCCCAGGCGGTTGTAATCATAGACCCGGTAGGTCAGATCGGAATTCTGCTGGATCTCGCAGATCAGGATCCCGGCGCCGATGGCGTGCAGCGTGCCGGAAGGAATGTAGAACGTATCACCCGGCTGGACCGGCACCCAGTTCAGATACTCCTCCAAGGTGCCCTTTTCCAGGCTTTCACGCAGTTCCTCCTCGGTCAAGTCTTTATTGAAACCATAGACCAGCTTCGCGCCGGGACGGGCGTCCAGGATATACCACATCTCGGTCTTGCCGGAGGCGCCTTCTCCCTCCAGTGAAACTGCCTGCTCATCATTGGGGTGCACCTGAACCGACAGGTTTTGATTGGCATCGATAAACTTGATCAGAAGCGGGAAATACGTGCCGTAACGGGCATACACTTCCGTTCCGACCAGTTCCTCTTTATATTGCTCGACCAGATCCCCCAACGTCTGACCACAGTACGGCTCAGAGGCGGCAACGCTCTGTCCGTGCGGATGCGCCGCCACTTCCCAGGCCTCACCGGTCTTATCGGAAGGGATCTCCTTGCCAAAACGCTCATGCAGCCATGAGCCGCCCCAGACCATTTCCTTCATGGCCGGGGTCATTTTGATGATGTCCATAGATCAGTACTGGAGCACGGAATGAACCGGATACGGAGCCAGCGCGCCTTTGCAGTCAAACTCAGAGCTCAGCTCGATGAAGAAGACGGTATCCACGACCTGGCCGCCTGCCTCTTCGATCAGCTCGATCATGGCCTTGGAAGTGCCGCCGGTGGCGATCAGATCATCCACGATGACGACCTTCTGGCCGGGCTTGATGGCATCGACATGCATTTCCAGCTTATCGGTACCGTATTCCAGAGAATACTCTTTAGAGATGACTTTATAGGGCAGCTTGCCCGGCTTACGGACCGGAACGAAGCCCTTGTGCATAGCATAGGCGATCGGAACGCCGAAAATGAATCCGCGGGACTCGGAACCGACAACGATGTCAAAATCAACATCTTTCAGCATTTCACACATCTGGTCGATAGCTTCATGCAAAGCTTCCGGATCCTGCAAAGTGGTGGTGATGTCTCGGAAAGTTACGCCCGGAATCGGATAATCGGGGATCGCGCGAACGGTATCAGCTAAATTCATGATGGGTCTCTCCTTTACGGTATAAATGGTATTATTATAGTATCACGTTTTATCGCATATTGCAAACAGTACATTGCACATTTCTGACACCACGATACTCATTGATGCCCAAATGATACAGGATGTCCAGATCCAGCCCCTGCCGAAATGTTTCCGCCTCGCAGAGGCGGTTCCAGACGGTTTCTCCGTACTTTTCCCGGATGGTCTGCTCCAGCGCTTCCATGCGAAAACAGATGGCCTCACACCGGTGCCCCTGTTCCGACAGGTACAGTCTGGCCGCGTTGCGGTTGCGTCCCATGACGCGCAGCCCCGTCAGCTTCAGGCCTGTCGCCGCAAACACCGGACGTTCATTCCCGTTTCCATAGGGTTCCAGCTTCTCCATGAGTTCCGCCAGGCTGAGGGAGGTATGGCTTAAGGGCAGCAGGCAATCCGCGTAAACTTTGGGCACGCAGTCCTCCTCCGTCAGCTCACAGGCTTCATTGATCTGCGAGCGGAAGGCCTCCAGGTTCGCCTTCTGAATGGACAGGCCGGCCGCCATGGGGTGGCCACCGTACTTCTCCAGCAAAGCGTCCTGCTTCAGAAGCTCTCCAAACATATTATAACCCTCGATGGAGCGTCCTGAACCTTTTATAACATCGGTCTCTCCGGTCAGGACGAAGACCGGGCGGTGATAGTATTCTTTAAGTTTGCCTGCGATAAGGCCGGCAATGCTTTCATGGACCTTGGGCAGATGGATGACTTTTACTTTATCCTCAGTAAAAGCTCTGTCCGCCTCTTCTACCGCCTGCTCTACGCCCATCGTTGTCATGTGCTGGCGCTCTTCATTGAGGCTTTTTAAGCTGAACGCCAGCTCCATCGCTTCTGTCGGATCCTCCGTCAGCAGCACCTGGATGAACTTTTGCTGATGATCCAGCCTTCCGCCGGCATTGATCATCGGTCCGATGACAAATCCGCAATGATACACCGTCAACTCATGGATGGCGGCTGCGTCCATCATGGCCCGGATCCCGACCGGGGGGGCTTCATTCCATATTTTTAAACCCTGCCAGACGATACGCCGGTTTTCACCGACCAAAGTCATCAGATCACAGACCGTGCCCAAAGCGGCATATCCCAGCAAGGTGGCAGGCAGCGGCTTTCCCATCTTTTGATACAGGCCCTGCATCAGCTTATAGGCAACGCCTGCGCCGCAAAGATTCTTGGCCGGATACGGACAATCCTGTCTGTGCGGGTTCAGAATATACTTAGCCACCGGCAGCACATCATTTCCATCCTTATCCACCGTGATCTCATGATGATCCGTCAGAATGACCTCCATGCCCTTGGACGCGGCATAGTCCATGGTCTCAAATTCACGGATACCATTGTCACAGGTCAGGATCAGGCCGCAGCCTTCCTCGATCGCTTCATCGACCATATAGGTCCGGATCCCATAGCCATCTTCGACACGCCCGGGAATGCGGATCTTAGCCTTGGCGCCTAAGCCCGTAAGCCCCAGATACAGGATGGACGAAGAGGTAACGCCATCCACGTCATAATCTCCCACGATCATGATCGTATCCCCTGCTCCGATATGCCGGATCAGGGAATCCACCGCTCCGCTAAGATCCTTCATAAGAAACGGATCATGAAGCGGACCTTCCCGATCCAGGAAATCCTCCGCTTCTTCATCAGGGATCCGCGCGCGGATGAGCGAGGCCAGAAGCGGATCGATCCGAAGCTTTAAGG
Organism: uncultured Eubacteriales bacterium; assembly: GCA_900316145.1. Lineage (GTDB taxonomy): Bacteria > Bacillota > Clostridia > Lachnospirales > Bianqueaceae > RUG159. Next base: position 19,103 of record ONBQ01000035.1, on the reverse strand, counting down.
CCAGTTCTCTGCCATTTCTTCTACGTAGAATCCAGTTTTCTTTCATAGGTCCTCTAAATGCTTTTTAAGAGAAAAAAGTGTCCGTTAGGACACCTTTTCTTTTTGTATAAATGGATCAGTTTCAGGATTTCTGTGCCGCGGGCTTCTTGCCGGAGGTTTTGTGAGCCTTGCTCAGCAGCACCCACACCGGAGTCGCGATGCAGATGGAGGAATAAGTACCGGCAATGAAACCGGCCATCAGCGGGAACGCAAACCACCGTACGGACTGAACGCCCAACAGGAACAGCAGCAGGACCATGACGATGGTCGTGATGGATGTATTGACCGAACGGCCGATGGACTGAGAGACGCTGACATTGCCCAGCTCATTAAGCTGATCGGCACGATAGTACTTACGGTTCTCACGAACGCGGTCGAAAATAACGATGGTATCGTTGATGGAATAACCAACGATGGTCAGCATGGCCGCGATGAAGTTATTGTTGATCGGGATCCGGAAAATAGCATACATGGACAGAACGATCAGAACATCGTGGATCAGAGCTACGATAGAGCTCAAGCCGAAACGAACATCACGGAAACGAATGGTGATGTAGATCAGCATCAGGATGACCGCTACAGTTACGGAGACCAGCGCGGTACGCTTCATCTCGGAACTGATGGTGGGGCTGATGCTGCCCTGCTCGACCAGATTGGCGTTGGTCTCGGTATCCAGACCATACTTCTCAGCAATAGCCGTATACAGTTCTACAGCCTGTTCAGAGGTGATCTCCTTAACCTTGATGGAGACCTGATTGTCGCCACCGGCTCCGGAAACCTTCTGGACCTGGGGATTGGTATCACCGGTAATTTCACGAACGATCGGCTCGATCTCTTCCCGGGCATCAAAGTCCTGACCGATGTCGATCTGCATCATGGTGCCGCCGGCAAACTCGATATCCAGATTGAAACCTTTGTTGATGATAAGGAACAGCAGGCCTAAAACGATGATGCAGGCCGGAATGATGAACCAGATCTTGGTTTTCTCAATAATTTTGAATGATGACATGACCCGCACCTCCTTTACGCTTCCTGTTTTTCAGACTTGCGGAACCGGCCCAGCATATCCATAGACTCATATGCCTTCGGGTTTTGTGTTCCGATAGCCACGAACTGATTGAGATACAGACGAGTCACAACAAGGGCTGTGAACATGGACAGAACGATACCAAGCGCCAGAGTCTGAGCAAAGCCGCGGATAGTACCGCTGCCAAGCGCGTACAAGACCAGGGCGACCAGAAGCGTTGTGACGTTACCATCAACGATAGCAGACAATGCCTTATGGAAACCGGTATAGATGGAAACTCTTAAGCCACGACCCAGCTTCAACTCTTCGGTGATACGGGAGAAAATAATAACGTTCGCGTCGACCGCCATACCGATGGACAGGATGATACCGGCCACACCAGCCAATGTCAGGGTCAGATCGAACAGATTGATCGCCAGAAGGACCAGCGCAACATACAGGCACAGAGCCAGAGCGGACGCGATGCCGGGGATCTTGTAATAGATGCACATGAAGATCAGGATCAGCACGAAGCCGATGACAGCTGCCATGATACTGGTCTGCAGAGAATCCTGGCCCAGGGTAGCGCCAACACTGTTCATCTGAATGACCTTCAGCTGTACCGGCAGGGCACCGCCATTGATGTCATCCGCCAGAGCCTTGGCCTCTTCTTCTGTATAGCTGCCGCTGATGACAGCCTCGCCGGTGGTGATGATGGAGCTGACGGTAGGCATGCTGCAGACGACCTCATCCAGACGGATCGCGATGAACTTGTTCAGATAGGTCTCGGTCGCTTTCGCGAACTTATCCGCGCCTTCGGACTTAAGCTTCAGGCTGACGTAGGGGCCAGCGTTACCCGCATTGTCATACTGACCGTACTGATAAGAAGCCTTTTCGACATCTGTACCGGAAAGCACGACTTCTCCCAGACCCTGCTCTACCGCGGCGGTAAGGATCTGCGGATACAACTGTACCGCATAGTTCGGATAAGAAGTCATGAAGGTCTGCGCTTCAGCCAGAAGGCTCTCTTCATCATAATCTTCCTTTTCCTCTTCGGATAGCGTGTTATAGTAATCATCAGCATACTGCTGATAATAAGGTGCCATGAAATCACTATTGGCGACGAGCGTGTTCCAATCCACGCCAACAAAAGTAAGCAGCGCGGTCTTACCGATTTCGGATACAGCTTCATTGGCATCTTCTACGCCGGGGATATCGACGCGGATACGATCCGTACCATCGATATAGGCGCTGGCCTCAGTATATCCCTTGGCATCAAGACGGCGCTGAATGACCGCCAAGGCACCGTTCATTTCATCGGTAGTGGGATCACTGCCCTCTTCTGCCTGATACACAACGCTGACACCGCCGGCCAGATCCAGACCCAGGTTGATATTCTTTACGCCAAGACGTACGTTATCACCCCAGCCTACATAGGACAGCAGGCATAAAACAGCTGTTACGATCAGAAGAAGCAGCAGGACGAACACATTTTTCATACGACCCATGATTGATCTTCCTCCATAAACTAAAAAAAGTCAAGCGAATATATTATACTTCTAACGTTGTCGACTGTCAACAGATTTTTAAAAGGGGGGGATCGAAAGAGATGATTATATAAGGAAAAGTCTTTTGTAACGAGAGAGGGTGAAATGGAATGGGAAGGATGGACTCGCACACTCGCCGGAAGCTTCGTGTGCTCGTCCAGGAGGAGAACCGCATACGAAACCAGGCGAACTGAGGAAATAATCTTATAATAAATCAAAGGTTGTAACTCCATCCGGCTCTGCAAAAACCGCAGAGCCGGCCCATGATCATAAATCCCTTTCAAAGCTGCGCTTTTGAACGGAATTTATGATCATGGCCTATTCATCAAAAGCATAAACGACCGGCCTGCAAGCAAGCTTGCGCCGGTCGTTTTACTTTTGATGAAGATGGAGTTTTGGAAATGAGATCGTGTTTGAAATGAGTGAGGGTCGGTCTGTATTTTGCTTTGGGATGGAGTAATGATATTATTGATCGATTTTTCGGTTGGTTTCGTGGGTGGTTTATAGAAAGGAAAAAGGACGGTTTTTACACCGTCCTTTGGAGTATGACAACTTCGTGATCAATCAGTTTCTTACAACGTTAGACGCGTGTACAATCTATTGATATAGGAAACGTAAGCTTCGCGTTACAGCTTCACTACGTTGCATGCCTGCGGTCCTTTGGGTCCTTCTTCAATGTCGAACTCGACCTGCTGGCCTTCCTCAAGGGTTTTATAACCTTCCCCTTGAATAGCTGAGAAATGTACGAATACATCGTCAGCTTCTGGGACGGAGATGAATCCGAATCCCTTTTTCGCATCAAACCACTTCACTACTCCAGTTTTCATGAAACTGACCTCCCAAAATACATTCACGGTTCTTAACAGAACCAATGGTTGATTAAGTGTATCATACTTGCATAATTCAGTCAAGCAAATTCTATACATATTGCATAAATTAGGCAGTTTGCACAATTGTTTTTATTCTTGTGCATGAGACACTTTTCTCCCCTTTTCTTTTCGTTGATTCTTTGATAAAATAGAGAAAAATGTCCTTTTGGGGGTTCTTTCCATAATGATACTTGCAGTGAGTCACATCCGCAAGAGCTTTCTGACGAATGAAATCTTGCGAGATTGTACATTTCATATAGAAGCGCGGGAGAAAATGGCCTTGGTCGGGGTCAATGGAGCCGGCAAAACCACTCTCTTCCGTATACTGATGGGGGATCTGGAGTCGGATGAAGGCACTGTATTCCGACAGAAAGATCTGGTCGTTGGCTATCTTCCGCAGACTTCAGATTATCAGTCTTCCTTGAAGATCGAGGAGGAACTGCTTACCGTTTTCCGTTCTTTGATCCGGATGGAGCAGCGTATGCGGGAGCTGGAGCTTGCTATTGCCCAGCATTCGGACCCGGAGCTTTTAGAGGAATATGATCGTCTGCAGGTCCGTTTCGAGCAGCAGGACGGGTATCAGTTCCGCAGCCGGGTGCGGGGGGTCTTGAAGGGTCTTGGTTTCGATGAGGCGGAATATGAGCTTCCGATCTCTTCTCTTTCCGGCGGCCAGCGGTCGCGTATCGCTTTGGCTAAGCTTCTTTTGGAGAAGCCGGATCTTCTGTTGCTGGATGAGCCGACCAACCATCTGGATATCGATGCTATCGAGTGGCTGGAAGGTTTCCTCTCCTCCTTCGACGGGGCGGCCATTATCATCTCCCATGACCGTTATTTTCTGGATAAGCTTTGTACCAAGACGGTCGAGATCGAGAGAGGGTATTCCAGCGAATACTCCGGTACGTATTCCTGGTATGTGCAGGAGAAAGAAAAAAGAGCCCGTCAGGCTCTGAAAGAATACAACATGCAGCAGGCTGAGATCAAGCGGCAGGAGTCCATCATCGCGGATCTCCGGTCCCGGGGCATGGAGAAGTTCATCCGCCGCGCGCAGAGCCGGGAAAAGGTCCTGGAGAAGATGGACGTGCTGGAAAAGCCCACCGCGCTGAATGCGTCCATGAAGCTTAAGCTCACGCCCAGTACGCTCAGCGGGGATGATGTGTTGAGCGCGGAGGATCTGTCCAAAGAGTTTGACGGTCATCAGCTGTTTGAACATGTTTCCTTTGATATCCGTCGGGGTGATAAGATCGCGCTTCTAGGGCCTAACGGCATTGGCAAGACCACCCTGTTCCGTATGATCATGGGTACGGAAAAACCTACTTCTGGTTATCTTCGGCTGGGTGTCAAAGTATATCCCGGTTATTATGACCAGCAGCAGGAGAATCTTGATCCATCCAAAACTGTCCTGGAGGAGATCTATGACGCCTTTCCGCAGATGACCCTGTCCCAGGTACGGACCGTCTTAGGCGCTTTCCTCTTCCGCGGCGAGGATGTTTTCAAGCAGATCGGCATGCTGAGCGGCGGTGAAAAAGCCCGCGTGTCCTTATGCAAGATCATGCTGTCAGACAATAATTTCCTTCTGCTGGATGAACCGACCAACCATCTGGATATCCAGTCGCGCGAGGTCTTGGAGGACAATCTGACCGGCTATGAGGGCACTTTGTTCTTTATCTCCCACGACCGTTATTTCATCAATCGCGTGGCGGATAAGATCCTGTTCCTGGAGCCGGACGGTGTGCAGCTGTTCCTGGGCAATTATGATGATTACCTGGCCCGCCGGGTGCGTCAGCCTCAGGCTGCCCCTGTCCCCTCTTCTTCTGAGCCCACCACGGCCAGACAGGATTTTTATCAGCAGAAATCCGCCCAAAGGGAGCTGACACGCAAGAAGACGCGGTTCAGCCGTCTGGAGAAGGAGATCGAAGAGACTGAATGGAAGATCCATGACATCGAAGAAAAGATGCTGGATCCGCAGTATTACAGCTATGCTTCTACCTTCGAGATTCTGGAAAAGGACAAGGCGGAACTGGACGCCGCTTTGGAAACGATGCTGGAGGAATGGACCCAGTTATCGGAAGAATTGGAATCTTAACATCAAAGATCCCGGGCCTTGCAACCCAAGGACCCAGGATCTTTTTTTATTTCTTCAGTTTTAAATAGGAAAGCTTACGCCCCATGGGCAGGTTGTCCATGTCTTCTTCCGTTACTCCGCCGATATTGACGAGGATGAGGAAGTAGGACGCGACCGCGCAGATGATGGAAAGCCCAAGTGCCAGGACCGTCCGGTGCGTGGTGTAGGAAACCAGCAGGTAGACGCCTGCGCAGATTACGCCCATGGCCAAGGCGCTGATCAACGGCTTGACCAGAAGATCCTTCCAACGCACTCGTGTCTTGCTGTACTGACGTACAGACTCGATATCCAGCCAGGCCAGGATCCCGGAGAAGACCATATCATTGATGACCAGCGCATAGACGTTGGCATCCAGGACCAGGATGCAGAAGATATTGGCCAGGAAGGAAACGACAGCCGCGATGCAGGCGTTGCGCACCGGGAGGTTTACCTTATCGATCCCTTGCAGGATACCGGTCGATACATGTACCAGACTATAGAACACGATCTGGCTCGTACCGACCCAGAATAGCTCTCCTCCATCAGAAGCCGCCGGATACAGAAGCCTTAACAGCGGCCTTGCGATGACCGCCATGCCGACGGCTGCCGGCAGTTCGATCATCAGGATCATCTTATACTGCATCGTGATCTTATGACGCACCTGCTCCCTGTCATTGAGTGTGATGGAGCGGGTGATGCTGGGTACGGAGGCGGTTCCCAGCGCGTTGCCGATCGCGATCGGCAGTGTCGTCAGCAGAACGAATTTGCCCTGATAGATACCGCGCATGATGCGGGCTTCATCTCCATATCCCTTGATATGCATCAACTTCATGAACAAGCTGGAATCGATAACACTTTTAATGTTCATGACCGATGTCGCCAGGATGATAGGGATGAGCAAAAAGAGCATTTCCTTGGAAATGGCGGCGTTGGTTTCCGTAATAAAACGGGTGGAAGCTCTGGCGCTGCCGATCCAGGAATATTTTCTGTACAGGATATAGACGAAAGACAGGAACATGAGTGCCACGATGCCGCCAAACAGAGCGCCGCTGATACCGCCGGCTACACCGTACTCCAGGCCGCGTCCAAACAAGGCAAACGCGAAGATCAGACTGGTGGCCGCGTTTACGATCTGCTCGAACACCTGAGAGATGGCGGTCGGCTTCATGTTGTTCATGCCCTGGAACAGACCACGAAGAATGGCCATGCAGGATACGATGATCAGCGTAGGCGCCTGCACCCGAATGGCCAGGGCCGCCGCCGGTGACGCGAAGATATGATTGGCGATCCAGTGATTGCCGAACCACAGGAACAACGCGCAGATCAGTGTGACCGCTCCGATCAGGCACATGGCGACCTTCACGACCTGTTTGGCATTGGCATATTGCTTCAGCGCCAGGCGCTTTCCTATCATGCGGGAAATAGTGGCCGGAACGCCAAAGGACGAGATGATGATGCAGAGATTGTAGATCTGATACGCCATGGAATAGGCGTCATTTCCCTCATCTCCCCACAGGTTGGTCAACGGTATCCGGTAGAAAAACCCGATAAACCGGACCGCGAAGGAGGCGACGACCAGGATAATGCCCTGGGTCGCCAGTTGTTTGGTTTCCGATTGACGTTCCTTGCTCAAAGTAAGTTCCTCTCTTGCTTTCCTGTTCTGTTACTCCATGGTATATTCCTGATTATAATTCATGATGGAGATCCAGGTATTGCCCGGTGCCGTGACCAGACGCTCTCCATCCAGGGTATACCATTTGGTGGTATCCTCCTGGGATTCCTTCTTCCATTTGACGGGGATCGCGGTACCTTCGCATACATAGTAGCCATCTCCCTCTCCAATGGTCGTAATGTCCATATGGCCGGATGAATCGCCGCGGGCGTGCAGGTCTGTAAGCATGATGAATACATTCTTGCAGGTGACCTTTTCATCCTCATATTCTTTATCATACTGATCACCGCCGTAGATCCAGCGCTCATAGAGACCGGTCTCCGCATTATAATTGTATTCCGGAACGATACTGAAGCGTCCGGAAGACGGCATATACGGGATCTGGATATGCGTGCAGGCAAAGGCGCCTTCCTGGGCTTTATAAGCTTCCAGGCCTTCTGTCTTTTGCTTCTCAGTTTTAAAGAAGACGAACATCGGATCCTCGACCGGACCTTCCATCTTGGAGCCGAAACCGCGGTCATCCAATGCCTGTACCAGGGACTGTCCGTCCGTATAGACATTGTGCGGCGCGACCCGGTCTGTACTGCGCCAGTAATTATACTGCCCGTACATTCCTTCCATATGACGGCATCCAATGGCATCATACACCGGATGGATCGAGGTGTCATCACCAAAGTGGACCAGGACCGCGCTCTGATCCAGCGCGAAATCCAGATAATACCGGCGTGTGCTTCGGATCGAACCGATCTTTTCCAGCTCGGTATAGTCCTGGAAGACCGCCATATAACGCGTGATGCGGCCTTCGACCGGAACTTCATAAACGATGTCCGCCTTGCTGATATTGCTTTGCGGGTACGCATCGATGTGGTTATTCAGCATGATGGCGACCGGCTGCTGCAGGCTGATCTCCTCTTTGATCGGAAGGCCGGTGTACTGGCTGTAGACATAGCCTTCTTCCAGCGCGGGCTCTTCTTCCTCTTCCGAGCTTTCCTCTTCTGAAGACTCCTCTTCGGATGATTCTTCAGAAGACTCTTCGCTCGAAGACTCTTCTATGGAAGATTCTTCCGAACTTTCCTCGATGGAGCTCTCCTCTTCGGAAGACTCCTCTTCAGAAGAAACTTCAGGAACGCTCTCCTCTTTAGCCGGCTTGCCGCCGCCAAACATCGCGTAGGCTCCGACACCAAGCGCCAAGACCGCTACGATCGATACGATGGTGATAACGAGTTTCTTGTTCATCTCCAGCACCTCTTTCTTTTTTTAGCGAGTGATCTGCAGTGATTCCAAAACCGCATTCTGATGCATTCGCATCTGGGCATCTTCCTGCTCCTCCATATGATCATATCCAAGAAGATGCAATAAACTGTGGACAGTCAGAAACGCGATCTCACGTGTTCTTGAATGTCCGTATTCTTCGGCCTGGATACCGGCTTGCTCATAGTTCAGGATGATATCACCCAAAACATAACACCCTGTATCCGGATCCAGGTCGGAAGAAGCAATGAGCTCATTGCGCCTGTCAGCGTTCAGTTCCAACGCCGGGGCGCCATATTCTACCATCGGGAAGGACAGCACATCCGTGGTGCGATCCACCCCGCGGTACTCCCGATTGATCTCATGCACGGCCTCTGCCGAAGTGATCGTGACGCTGATCTCGACCGGCTCCCGGATCTGCTCCAGTGTAAGGCCCTGCTCCAGCACCTTACTGATCAGCGCCTCTACTTCCGGCTGATCGGGTGCTTCGATCTCCCATTCGATCCAAAGTTTCATTTTTTCATTTTCTCCGCGATAAAGGCACGGCGGTCCTTCTCTGCCTCCTGCTGTTTGTCGTGGCGTTCATAAGCTTCCACGATCTTCTGGACCAGCGGATGACGCACGACATCCTGATTGCGCAGCTGGACGATGCCGATGCCCTCGATCCCTCTCAGGATCTGGGCCGCCTGCCTGAGACCGGATTTCTGATCCCCCGGAAGGTCGACCTGAGTCAGGTCCCCCGTGATAACGGCCTTGGACTGAAACCCGATACGAGTCAGGAACATCTTCATCTGCGCCTGGGTGGTATTTTGCGCCTCATCCAGCACGATGAAGGAATTATCCAGGGTCCTTCCGCGCATATAGGCTAACGGGGCGACCTCGATCGCGCCTTTTTCCAGGTTTTTCTGGAAGCTTTCCGCTCCCATGATATCATACAGCGCGTCATATAACGGCCGCAGGTACGGATCGATCTTGCTTTGCAGGTCACCCGGCAGGAAACCAAGCCGCTCACCCGCTTCAATGGCGGGACGCGTCAGGATGATGCGGCTCACATCGCCGGATTTGAAGGCCTGGATAGCCATGGCCATGGCCAGATACGTCTTTCCGGTACCGGCTGGTCCAATGCCGAATGTCAGCATATTATGGCGGATCAGATCCACATATTTTTTCTGTCCGATAGTCTTGGGACGGACCGGCTTGCCCTGTCTGGTAAAGGTGACGATGTCCGACATCCAGTCTCCCACATCCCCGTCGCGCTCCTCCTTGGACAGCGACATAAGGTAGTTGACATGCTGCAGGGTCACATCTTCACCCCGGGCCGCGATCTGGGACAAGGAGCGGATAATGGAGCCCGCTTCCTGCACATCTTTTTCATCACCCGTGATGATCAGGTCCTCTCCCCGATTGACCACCATGACATTCAATTTGTTTTCCAATGCCTTGATGTTTTCATCAAAGCTGCCGAAAAGATTGCTCATCTGCTCGGCCGGAACAGTTACGATAAGATCACTCATACTTGACTAATTTTCCTTAGATTCCGGATCATGTCCGGTTCTTGAGAGCGCAATAATAGGACAGCGCGGCAACCGTCTTGCCGTCCATGATCTTGCCCTCACCGATCAGGCGGAAGGCCTCTTCCGGGGTCATCTCCACCAGATCGATAAATTCATCCTCGTCCAGATGCTGCACAGAAGGCTCCATCTGGTCGCACAGGTAACAATCCAGTGTTTCGGTCGTAAAGCCCGGAGAGGAATAGAAGCGGAAGAGATGCTCCATATGCTTAGGCTTATAGCCCGTTTCTTCCTCAAGCTCCCGCATAGCGCCTTCCACAGGATCCTCGCCCTTCTCCAACAGACCGGCCGGGATCTCCAGCGTGTCTTCTTCCACCGCGTAGCGATATTGACGCACCAGGATGATCTTGCCCTCCGGCGTGACCGGTACGACAGCCGCCGCGCTTGCGTGGACGGCTACTTCGCGAAGCGCCTCCTTACCGTTTTCAAAGCGGATCTTGTCTACGACCAGATCCATGATATGCCCTTCATAAAGGGTCTTGCTTTCTGTTTTGATAAAATCCATTACAGTTCCTTTGCCTTTCGATAGGTCGCAGCGACCGCCTGAATGATAGCGTTACGGAATCCGCTTTCTTCCAACGCCATGACGCCCTGGATGGTCGTGCCGCCCGGCGTGCAGACCATATCCTTGAGCTCACCGGGATGCTTACCGCTTTCCAGGACCATTTTGGAGGCGCCCAGCAATGTCTGCGCCGCCAGTTCGTAGGACATGGCACGGGGCAGACCCAGCGCGGTCCCAATATCGCCCAACGCTTCAATGAAGATATAGCCATAGGCCGGCGCGCAGCCGGACAACGCCATAACGGAATCCATCATTTCCTCGCGCACTTCGATTACATGACCCGCACCGCGGAAAATATCCATGACCGCCTCTTTATCATCCTGCGGAAATGTATCATGAGAAAAGGCGACCGCTGACATTCCTTCTCCGACCAGAGCCGGTGTATTAGGCATAGCACGTACGATACGCTGATCCTCCCCCAGCTGCTCCTTCAGAGATTCGATTGCAAATCCCGGCGCCGGGCTGATCACGATGGCTTCCTTCGGCACGGCTGTCTTTAATTCCTGCAGCACTTCGTTATAGTACTGGGGCTTGATCGCCATGAAAATGATATCCGCGTGAGCCGCGACTTCCGGAATGGACTGGCAGATGATGGCGCCGTAGCCTCTGGCCTTTTCACATGCCTGTGCAGAGATATCATACGCCTTGACCAGATACCCCTTATTCACTTTCATGATGGCCTGGATCAAGGCGCCGCCAATGTTGCCGGCCCCGATAAAACTGATCGTATACTGCTTCATAAGATACTCCTTATTATTTGAAAAGCACCGCGATCGTTATATTTTCACGATTAAGAGATGGTGCTTATCCCACTATCATTAGCCGCCTGAATTTTGCAAAGCAAAATTCATTAAGCACCGCGATCGTTATATTTTCGCGATTGCTGAAAGGTGCTTATACGCTAAGCGACGCATGCATGCCGAGGATATCCTGATTCTGCTCCAGGATAGGACGGATGCACTCGTTCAGGAAGTCCTCTACCTGCTGGGGAGCCCGTCCGATGAAATTCTCCGGACGCAGAGCGTTTTCCAGCTGCGCTTTGTCCATTTTGAAGAACGGATCCGCCTCGACACGCTCGATCAGATCATTCGGCTTGCCTTCCTGCTTGACCTGACGGGCCGCTTCCATGGAATGTACGCGGATGTGCTCATGCAGTTCCTGACGGTCTCCGCCCAGTTTGACCTCTTCCATGATGATCATTTCGGTCGCCATGAAGGGAAGCTCCGCCATGACATGAGCATGGATGACCTTCGGATATACGACCATGCCTTCGGTTACATTGAGCATGACCTGCAGGATGCCATCGACCGCGAGGAAGCTTTCGGATACGGAAACACGCTTGTTGGCGGAATCATCCAGCGTGCGCTCAAACCACTGTGTGGAGGCTGTGATGGCCGGATTCATGACATTGGCCAGGACCAGACGCGCCAGCGAGCAGATACGCTCAGAGCGCATAGGATTGCGCTTATACGCCATAGCGGAAGATCCGATCTGACTCTTCTCAAACGGCTCCTCCATCTCTTTCAGATTCTGAAGGAGGCGTAGGTCGTTCGCGAATTTATAGCAGGACTGCGCGATCAGGCTAAGCACGTTCAGGCACATCGTATCGAATTTACGCGGATAAGTCTGACCTGTTACCGGATAGGTGTCCGTATAGCCCATCTTTCTGGCAACAAGCTGGTCCAGAGCCTTGACCTTGTCCCCATCCTGATCAAAAAGCTCCATGAAGCTGGCCTGCGTGCCGGTGGTGCCCTTCGCGCCACGCAGACGGCGGGTCTCCAGGATATGGGTCAGTTCGCCATAATCCATCCAGAGCTCTTCCAGCCACAAGGTAGCGCGCTTGCCGACGGTCGTCAGCTGCGCCGGCTGATAATGCGTGAAACCAAGCGTGGGCAGATCTTTGTACTCTTCCGCGAAGCGGGCAAGCTGCGCCATGACATTGACCAGTTTGACACGGATCAGCTCCAGCGCCTCATACATGATGATCAGATCGGTGTTATCACCCACATAGCAGCTGGTAGCGCCAAGATGGATGATGGGCTTGGCCTTGACAGCCTGCTGGCCGTAGGCATATACGTGGCTCATAACATCGTGACGCACTTCTTTTTCCCGTGCGGCCGCGACTTCGTAGTTGATATCCTCAGCGTATTTTTTCAGATCCTCGATCTGTTCATCCGTGATGTCCAGGCCAAGTTCCTTTTCGGATTCCGCCAGGGCGATCCATAGCTTACGCCAGGTCTTGAATTTTTTATCCGGGGAAAAGAGGTATTGCATTTCCTTGCTGGCATATCTGGAATTAAAGGGAGTCTCGTAGGTATCGCGCATAAATGGCTCCTTCCTAAGTGTTGGCCGTAAGGCCGGTATAAATGTTAAAGATATAAAAAGGCAGGAATTTCCTGAAATAGGAAACTCCTGCCATGTCGGTACTTACCTGGAATTGGTTGTGCAGCCTTATTTGGCGTACTCCACAGCACGGGTTTCCCGAATGATGTTGACCTTGATCTGGCCCGGATACTCCAGCTCGTCCTCGATGCGCTTGGCAACGTCACGCGCCAGAATGACCATTTCGTCGTCATTGACCTGTTCCGGTGTGACGATCAGGCGCAGCTCACGGCCGGCCTGGATCGCGAAGGTCTTCTCCACGCCTTTGAAATCATTGGCGATCGCTTCCAGCTTCTCCATACGCGTGATGTAGTTCTCAAGCGTTTCTCTGCGGGCGCCGGGACGCGCGGCGGATACGGAATCCGCAGCCTGTACCAGGACCGCGATCTCGCTCTCAGGCTCTACATCGCCATGATGGGCTTCGACTGCATTGATCACCAGTTTGGATTCATGATATTTTTTCAACAGCTGGGCGCCAATGGTGACATGGGAACCTTCCATTTCATGATCAACGGCTTTACCGATATCATGCAGAAGACCGGCTCTCTTGGCCATGCGAACGTCCAGACCCAGCTCCGCGGCCATAAGGCCTGCCAGATGGGCTACTTCGATGGAATGCTTCAATACGTTCTGACCATAGCTGGTACGATACCGCAGCTTACCCAGCAGGCGGATCAGTTCCGGATGCAGGCCATGTACGTTGGTATCGAACGTAGCCGCTTCACCCTCTTCCCGGATCTTGGTCTCGACCTCTTTGGTGGCCTTGCCGACCATTTCCTCGATGCGGGCGGGATGGATACGGCCGTCTACGATGAGCTTCTCCAGCGCGATGCGGGCGATCTCACGGCGGACCGGATCAAAACCGGAAAGGATGACAGCTTCAGGTGTATCATCGATGATCAGATCGATACCGGTCATGGTCTCAAGAGCACGGATGTTGCGGCCCTCACGACCGATGATGCGGCCTTTCATTTCATCACTGGGCAGGGGTACGACGGATACGGATGTCTCCGCGATATGATCCGCGGCACAGCGCTGAATGGCGCCGGTCAGGATCTCACGAGCCTTCTTGCCGGATTCTTCCTTGGCGCGGGCTTCGTTTTCTTTGATCATAACAGCGACATCATGCTTGACATCATCCTCGATGGAGTGGATCAGGACTTCCTTGGCCTGTTCGGAAGTAAGTCCGGAGATCTTTTCCAGTTCCTGTACCTTCTGTTCATGAATCTGTGAAATTTCTTGATTCTTGCGTTCTATTTCTTCAAGCTTTTTGTTCATCTGGTTATCTTTACGTTCCAGCTGCTCGTTCTTGCGATCGAGGGCTTCTTCCTTCTGAACAATACGCTTTTCCTGTTTTTGAACCTCGCTGCGGCGTTCCTTGATCTCTTTTTCGATCTCGTTACGCATTTTCATGGATTCTTCTTTCGCTTCGACAAGGATCTCACGCTTTTTGGAATCCGCGGTCTTGAGCGCATCATCAACGATCTCTCGAGCCTTGGTCTCTGCCTGGCCGATCTGCGCTTCCGCAACCTTCTTACGATAGGCAACGCCGATAAAGAATGCTAAGACGATAAGCACGACAGCGATAACAGCTTCTATAGCATACCACAAGATAATAACACCTCCTTCTTTAATTTTCATAGATCACAAAACGGTATAAACGGAAGGCAAAAAGCCCCTTAAGGCTATGGCCTTCCGGTACATAATAGTCGTTGGTATAGATTGATAAAGCATTATATTTTATTCCATACAGCAACGAAATAATTTTACTTCTTTTTGAAGTCGATGTCAAGGGAAAACCATTAATTCATGAACGAAATGTTACTGTTCAGCATCAATGAAAAAAGGACTGTTCAAACAAGAACAGTCCTAAAGGATCAATTGAAGCTCTGCTCCGTACGGTTGATGATCTCATCCTGCAGCGCCTTGCTCAGATTGCGGAAATGGTCACTGTAACCGGCCACGCGCACGATCAGATCCCGGTATTCATCCGGATGCTGCTGGGCTTTGATCAAGGTTTCACGGTCGATAACGTTGAACTGGATATGATGTCCATCCATGTTAAAGTACGCGAGAATGAGGTCCGCCATATGGTTCAGGCCTTCCGGACCAGCCACGACGCTTGGTGTGAACTTCTGGTTCAGCAGGGTGCCGCCGGTGGACAGATGGTCCATCTTGGAGCAGGATTTGATGACCGCGGTCGGTCCATGGGTGTCCGCTCCCTTTTCAGGAGAAATGCCTTCGGAGACCGGCACATGAGCCAGACGTCCGTTCGGACTTGCCATCATGACCTCGCCAAAATAGACATGGCAGGTGGTCGGCAGCATGTCTACCCGGTAGGTCGCTCCCATCGGTGTCTTGCGGCCGGTGATGGTATCCCGGTACATGGTGAAGACATTCTGCATGATGCCATCCGCATAGTCATCGTCATTGCCATATTTCGGCGTGCGATTCTTGACCAGATGCAGGATGCGGTCATGTCCTTCGAAATTATCTTCCAACGCCTCCATCATTTCCTTCATGGTGAAGTTCTGATTGTCAAAGACGTTGTACTTGATGGCCGCCAGCGAGTCGGTAATGGTACCGATACCAACGCCCTGGATATACTTGGTGTTATAGCGGGCTCCGCCGCCGTTGTAATCCTTACCCTTGGATATGCAGTCATTCGTGATGACAGACAGGAACGGCGCGGGCATATATTTCGCATAGATGCGCTCGATCACGTTGGATCCCGCGACCTTGATATCTACGAAATGCTTGACCTGGGCCTTGTAGGCTTCCCACAGCTCTTCGTAGGTCTTGTAGTCTTCCGCGTAACCCGTCTCGAGACCGATCTGACGGCCGGCTACTTTATCATAACCGTTGTTCAGGGTGATCTCCAGGATCTTCGGCAGGTTGAAATAACCGGTCAGGATGTAGGCTTCATTGCCGAAGGCGCCGGTCTCCACACAGCCGGAGGTACCGCCGCGGCGGGCATCCTGAATGGTCTTGCCGGCATTCAGAAGTTCCTGAATGATCGCATCAGTGTTGTAGAAAGCAGGCTGACCCCAACCCTTTCGGCTGATCTCGCAGGCCCGCAGCAGGAACGCGCGCGGGGTCTTGCGGCTGATCTGCACGTTGGAAGAAGGCTGCAGCAGCTTCATCTCATCCATGCAGTCCAGGATCAGGTAGGACACGTCATTGACGCCATCCTTGCCGTCCGGAGTGACACCGCCAGTATTGATATTTGCAAAATCGGTATAGGTACCGGACTCCTTCAGGGTGATGCCCACCTTGGGCGGAGCCGGCTGGTTGTTGAACTTGACCCACAGGCACTCCAACAATTCCAGCGCCTTGTCATCATCCAGGATACCCTCTTTGGTATCCTTGCGATAGAAGCGGATCAGGTGCTGGTCAAAGCGTCCCGGGCTATAGGCATCCCACGGGTTCAGTTCCGTGGTCACGCCCAGGTGTACGAACCAGTACATCTGGATCGCCTGCCAGAAGGTCTCCGGCGCATGGGCGGGTACTACATCACAGTTGGCCGCGATCTGCAGAAGCTCACTCTTGCGCTGTTCATCGGTCTCTTTTGCCGCCAGTTCTCTGGCATAAGCCGCATAGCGCTCACCCAGGATCATGATGGCGTCACAGGCGATGGACATGCCGCGAAGCTGATCACGCTTGTCATAAGCTTCCGGATCACCAAGATAATCCAGCTTATCCAGCGCGTCCTGAATGTCCTGTTTATAGTCAAGGAAGCCCTTCAGATAGATCTTTTCCGAGCCGACGGTATGGCCGGGTCCGCGCTGCTCCATGAACTCGGTGAAGATACCGCTTTCATAGCAGGCCTTCCACTCCGGGGTCATAGCCTCGAGGATCTTGTTGCGGATGCTGCGCTCTTTCCAATACGGAATGATCTTCTCTTCCTGCAGCTTCAGGTCTTCTTCCGAAACCTTGAAATTGATGAGTTCACGGTCATTCATGACCCGCATATCTTCCAGAGTATGGCAGCACAGTTCCGGGAAAGACGGGGCCTTCTGGGGGCCGTCGCCCTTCTCGCCCACGATCAGTTCGCCCTCTCCGATATAGAGAGTCTTTTTCGCCATAAATTCCCGGAAGGCGATAGCACGCATTTCCGGAACGGACACCGTGCCTTCATATTCCTTGTAGGCATCGGTCATGATATCCGCACGCTCCATATACAAACGAGCCTGGGTAGACAGGCTCAATTCACGAAGCTTTTGTATCCTTTCATTCATATGATGATATCTCCTTGAGCTTAATTGTATCCATGTATTCAAAACTCCAATAATTATAATATTCGGTTGATTTTTTGTCAATCCCATCTTATAATAATAAGGTATGAGAAATACCATAATTCAGAAGTAAGGAGTGTATTTGCATGAATAACGGAAACTATCGGATCGCGATGCCCGCGAACGAACCGGTTTATGGGTATATGCCAGGCTCTGCAGAGCGGGTCGCGCTTGAAGCAGAACTGGCCCGTCAGTCTGATCTTGTTGTCGAGATCCCGCTGATCATCGGCGGCAAGGAAGTACGCACCGGTGTCATTAAGGAAGTCGTCATGCCGCATGATCATGCGCATGTTCTGGCCCGCTATCACATGGCCGGTGAGAAGGAATTAAAGGATGCCATCGCCGCGGCTCTGGAAGCCAAAAAAGAATGGGAAAACATGCCGTGGGAACACCGCGCCAGCATCTTCATGAAAGCTGCCGAGCTTCTGACCGGCAAGTATCGTGCTAAGATCAACGCCGCCACCATGCTTGGCCAGAGCAAGACCATGTTCCAGGCTGAGATCGATTCCGCCTGCGAGCTGGCTGACTTCCTTCGCTTCAATACCTATTTCGCGCAGGAGATCTTCAACCAGCAGCCGGAAAGCTCCAAGGGCATCTGGGACCGTCTGGAATACCGTCCGCTGGATGGCTTCGTAATGGCCATCACTCCGTTCAACTTCACTTCGATCGGCGGCAACCTTCCGACCGCGCCTGCCATCATGGGCAACGTTTCCCTGTGGAAGCCCTCTTCCACCGCCGTCCTTTCCAACTATTACTTCATGCAGATCTTAATGGAAGCCGGACTTCCGGCCGGCGTTGTCAACTTCGTGCCCAGCCGCGGCAGCGATGTCAGCAAATTCGTTCTGAGCGATCCGAAGCTGGCCGGCGTACATTTCACCGGTTCCACCCAGGTCTTCAAGACCATCTGGAAGCAGTGCGGCGAGACCATCTTCGATTATGAATCCTATCCGCGTCTGGTCGGCGAGACCGGTGGTAAGGACTTTGTCTTTGCTCATCCTACCGCTGATGTCGAGCCTCTGGTCGCTGCCCTCGTGCGTGGCGCGTTTGAATACCAGGGTCAGAAGTGCTCTGCCGCTTCCCGCGCTTTCATTCCGGAAAGTCTTTGGGCCCAGGTCAAGCCGCGTCTTCTGGAAGAAGCCAATGCTCTTAAGGTTGGCGATGTAGCCGATGCCACGACCATGCTCGGCGCTGTCATCGACAAGGCTTCCTTCGACAACATCAAAGCGTATGTGGATTACGCCGCATCTTCTGAGAACAGCGAGATCCTTTGCGGCCATCTGGATGATTCCAAGGGCTACTTCGTATACCCCACCGTCATCGAGTGCAAAACTCCGTATGAGAAGACCATGGTCGAAGAGATCTTTGGCCCGGTCCTGAGCGTCTATGTTTATCCGGATGCCGAGCTGGATGCCGCTCTGGAAGCTTGCGATCAGGCTTCTCCCTACGCCCTGACCGGCGCCATCTTCGCGCAGGATCGTAATGCGATCATCTACATGGAGAAGGCTCTGTCTCACGCAGCCGGCAACTTCTATATCAACGACAAGCCCACCGGCGCCGTGGTCGGTCAGCAGCCTTTCGGCGGTGGACGCGCTTCCGGTACCAATGATAAGGCCGGCTCCATGCTGAACCTCTATCGCTGGACTTCCACCCGCAACATCAAGGAAACGCTGGCTCCGACCACCGCGATCCTGTATCCTTATATGCAATAAGCTCCCTGCTTTGATATCAAAAAAGGGGTTGTCGCATTAGATGACGTGACAGCCCCCTCGTAACATAGGAAATCCGGCTTTTGCGGCCGGATTTTTCTT
>ONBQ01000079.1 GCA_900316145.1 uncultured Eubacteriales bacterium | reverse complement strand
TTCCTTACTTTTTCCATAAAAAGAACTGGCTCATTGGCCAGTTCTTTTATGCGGGACTGCTTTACTTAGTGCGACAGCCCCTTTTTGAATCGTCTGCAAAAAAGCGTGTACAAAGACACTCAGTGACTGCTTTACAGCAAGATCGTCTGCACGGCCGCATCATGGAAGTCCAGATGATGAAGAGACTCTTCCCCATCCCGGGCGACATGGAAGGTCTCGGAATCCACGCCTTGCGCCACGACCATGTCGTCGCTTACGGAAAGGACCTCGCCGTCTTCCGAGTCACACCAGGCGGCGCTGGCGCCGGAGATCACGACTTTTCGCATCGTGCCCCAGGGCATATCGATGTTGATGGCTTGTCCGTTCAGGTGCAGGACCGCTGTGTGCGGCGTATCCACCGGATCCCACCAATCCACAGCCAGCAGATACAGGTGATAGGACCCGTCTTCCTGCCGGTAAACGGTATACTGCACATTTTCATCCACATCCACGTGGAAAGGTTCCTGATCCAGCACTTCTGCGGTCAGATAGTCCACGGTGCGTGTCCAGGCTTCTTTCACAGCCGGGTCGATGGCGTAGCAGGAGGCATTGATGAAGACGACAGACCCTTGGCCTGCGGCCACCCGGTAGATCAAAGGCATGCCTTCATCCGTGGTCTCCAGCACTTCTGCGTCCTCGACACCGGGGCCGACCTGGACCGGGTGCCCATCTTTATGCTGCAGGGTGAAGTCCGGAGCGCCGGCGAATCTGGATACAAAGGGATGTGTCAGATACTCATGATGGAGAGCCAGCACATCCGCGCGGTTCGTTGTCACGGACAGCTGCGGCCAGCCAAGAAGGACCGTCGCGCCGCCTTCGGCCGCGAGCATGAGTTTGTCCAGATCTTCCGGCGCGCAGGCGTTGTAGCCGACCATGGCTATCAGCTTGTAAGGAGCATAGGAAGCGGCTTCCACGGGCACGATGTCGATGTTGCCGTGCGGTGTGCCGGTATGGAATCCGACAGGTCCTTCAACACAAGGATGACGGTAGATCGCGTCCTGCAGGCTGAGCGGATAATAATAATTGATCAGGTCCCAGCTTTCCTCCGGCTCGGCGCAAGGCAGGTCCGGATGGCCCCAGACACCGTTTCGTCCAAAGACGCGCCAACCGTCATAGCGGCCTTGCAGAAAGGCGATGGGGGTGTGGAAGGTGCCGGTGCGGCTGTGGGAAGAAATATAACGATAGAAATCCTGCTGCTGCTTCTGATGACCAAGCGCGGCTTCGCTGAAGCGGTCATGGGCATGGTAATATTCTTCCATGTGCCACAGACCCTCTTCCGTGTTGATCTCATCGATGCCCTGCATGTAGGAAACATACAACGCCAGGCGATAGCGGCGGTAGCGGGGCAGGATGTCATGCGGTGTGGTGGACCATTGCACGGCGTGATGGGCTCCGGTCACGGGGTGGCCATAGGCGCGGGAAGCGCCGCGGATGGCGGAGCACACCAGCTCCATCGGACCATACATGGTCTCCGCGCCGGTCCAGCTGTAGCCCGCCTGGTAGAAATACTTGAACAGGGAGGAGGGACCGGTGTGGCGGGTGGCGCCGTACCGTGTTCTTGCCAGCTGCTCCACAAAGTGATCGGCCATGATCTTCATATCCGCCGGCAGGTAAACATTGCGGTAAAGACCGAGGTGTTCCTTGCCGTCGCTGTTATTGATGCGGCTGTCCTGGAAATCGGAACCCTTTCCTATGGAAATGATGTTCTCCGGGCAGATAAAGGGATTGGTCTCTTCCGGAAACTCTTCCAGCATGCGGATCATCATGTCGTAATACAAGGCTTCGTTGGGCTTGTTCGTGAATTCTTTGTAGCCCCAGTAGCACTGGGCGCCGTCTCTTTCATGCAGCTGACGCCCCAGGAAATAAGGACTATCCAGCAACTCGTATTTCGGGTTGGTGTTGGCGCCGGGCAGTTCTCTGCCATCGATCATGTGGGCGTAGTGGATGTGCATACCGTTCAGGATGCGGACCAAGGTCTGCCAGGCTTCCGGGTCGATGGCGCGGCAGCCGGACCAGCGATAGGTGGGACGGATGGTCAGCAGGTTGCCCACACCGTTCGCGATGTACCAGCTCAAGAATTCTTCCACGTTCTGAGGCGTCGGATCCACATAGATCATGTCGCCCGTACCAGTGATGACGCCGTCCTGCTCGTGGACGACCGCGCGGCGTATCTCGGCTGTCTGTCCACAGATGGTGAAGGGAACATGCGTAGCCGGCGAGTCGATGCGGCAGCGCAGCACGATCAGACCGGCGGAGCGCTGCCTGTGGGAAAGCAGTTTGACCAGGTCCGACGACCAAGTCAGCTTCATGGGCTTGCGCAGGCGGACTAGAATACCGAATTCTTCCCCGACCGGAACATTCTCCGGCACGGCCACGATCTGGAAGGGCTCATAAGCGCCTTCTTCGCACACGGCTTGGATGGAATGCAGGCGGTAAGGAAGCGGCTCCCGCCCGGAAGAGGTGAGGGTGATCGTAAGCTCATTTTCCGCCTG
This sequence comes from uncultured Eubacteriales bacterium, assembly GCA_900316145.1. Taxonomy (GTDB): domain Bacteria; phylum Bacillota; class Clostridia; order Lachnospirales; family Bianqueaceae; genus RUG159. Next base: position 7,455 of record ONBQ01000079.1, on the reverse strand, counting down.
CAGCACGCCCTGGGGCAGACGGATCTGCCACTCGGAATAGCGGTGGGAGCGCTCAAAAACAGGGCCGTCCCAGACCGTCGTTCCATTCAGACGGACCAGGAAGCAAGGCCATTCTTTTCTGGAAAGATTCTGCCCCAGCCAGTTGAACTGCGGCCGGTCTTCGGTGAAGATCTGGAAGCTGGGAACGGTATTGTAGCCGTTGGAAGAGACGAGCTTCGGCTCTTCAAACCAGATGTCACCCGTAAAATGAAGGCCTTCCAGCGCGACGAATACATTCGCGGTCTCTTCGGTCGGAACGGTAAGAGAGCGGGTCAGGTCCTGCCAGTCATAGGTGCCTTCTGCAAAATCGATCGTGACGGTCTGATCAGCCCGGCCGTACCCTCTTTGATCGGACAGTCCTTCCTTTTTATAACGAACTTCGAAGCGGATCCGAAGATATCCGCCTTCCTTCACATGGATGTCCCGCGCCTTTACACGGATGCCGCAGGTCCACTCATCGGTATAACCTGACAGAGGCAGGTAGGACAGCACAGGCTTCCACTTCACCTTGGTGCAGGCGCGGATCGGAAACGCGTCATCGTCGCCATGAAAATGCAGGGCGTAAGCTTCAAGACCGGCCTCCGCCGCGTCCAGCGCGTCATCGATGCGGCGGTAAAACTGCGGCTCGTCCGGCTCGTTCTTCCACTGATAGAATGTCACCGTTTCACCGGCCAGAAGCAGCTGACTGGTACCCTCCGGCATCGGAGCTAAGGACAGGGTCACAGTCTGACCGGGACGGATCACTTGATCCTTAGGGTCTGACCATATCATTCTGCTGGTTTCGAACATGTTTTTTCCTCCTGTTCTGCCAAGATTTTTATTAGGAATAGCTATTGCTTCTTTGCCCTGCAACACGATATAATGTGGCAAGGAAAGGATGAACAAAATGCAGGATTTTGATTTTAAAATGATCGATTCCGGTCATTACGCCGCGATGCGTTATACCGGAGATGAGGAACACGTAACGGTCCCGGAGACCTTTGCCGGGCTTCCGGTCACGGTTCTGTTTGATAAATTGTTCCTGGGACATGAGGAGATCACGTCCATAAAGATCCCGGATATCGTGACTGATCTGGGAGAGTTTATGTTTGAAGGCTGTGTCAATCTGAAGCACCTGGACCTGCCGGCTTCCATGACATCCATGTGGCCGTACGCTTTTGCCTACTGCGGGCTGGAAGAGGTCATCCTGCCGGACGGGGTCGTAAGTATCGCGCCGTTCGCGTTCAAAGGATGCAAGAATCTGAAGCGGGTCGTCTGCGGAAAAGGCATGCGCAAGATCGAGTCCTGGGCCTTTGGCGGATGCGACAGCCTGGAAGAAGTCATTTGCGGGCCGGATGTGGAGATCAGCCCCAAGGCCTATGAAACGAAAAAAGCCTGGCGGTAAACTATTTGTATCATACCCTGTTTTCGCTCTGAATACAAGTCAGAAAGGAAAGACATTATGCTGAACGTAGCCATCGTCGGACTGGGCAACATCTCAGCCGCTCATATTCAAGCCTGGAAAACCTTCCCGGAAAGAGCAAGGATCGTGGCCATGGTGGATATCGTGCCGGAAAAGGCGCGCTTAAGAGCCGAAGAGTATCAGATCGATTGCGATATCTATGATGACCATCATGATATCCTGGACCGGGAGGATATCGATCTGGTGGATGTCTGCACGCCGCCTTATGTGCATGCGGAGATCTCCATCAACGCGCTGAAGGCGGGCAAGCATGTCATCTGTGAGAAGCCTATGGCGGCCTCCTTGGAAGAATGCGACGCGGTGATCCGGGCGGCGAAGGAGAGCGGCAAGCTGTTCTCTTCGATCGCGCAGAACCGCTTCCGCACCTCCATCGCCCGCTTAAAGCAGGTGCTGGATTCCGGTCTTGCAGGCCCCGTAAAGCATGTGACCATCGATTCGCTGTGGTGGCGTGGGCACTGTTATTATGACCTGTGGTGGCGAGGCACGTGGGAGAAGGAAGGCGGCGGCTGCACGCTGAACCATGCCGTTCACCATATCGACATGCTGGGCTGGATGATGGGGCGGCCGGACCAGGTGACTTCGGTCCTGACCAATGTATCCCACGACAATGCGGAGATCGAGGACCTGTCCGTTTCTGTGATGCGGTATGGGCAGGCGCTGGCGACGGTGACGGCATCCGTAGTCGACCATGGGGAAGAGCAGCAGCTCATTTTCCAGTGCGCCGACGCGCGCATCTCAGCCCCGTGGAAGGTCTACGCGTCAGGAAGCCTTCCGAATGGATTCCCCTATGAGGATACCGAAAAGGAGCAGCAGATCAAAGCTCTTTATGAGGCACTGCCGGAAGTGAAGTATGAAGGCCACACCGGCCAGATCGATAACGTTCTGACCACGCTGGAAGCGGGGAAAACGGTCCCTGCCATCACGGGAGAGGACGGGCGGCTGACCATCGAACTGATCACGGCCATTTACAAAGCCGGAGCCACAGGGCAGAGCGTAACGCTTCCTTTGCAGAAAGAAGACCCCTTCTACACGGTGGCTGGCATCCAGGCCGCAGCTCCCCATTTCTATGAAAAAACCGCCTCCGTGGAGGACCTCGGAGACGGGAACAAGATCACGCTGGGTTCAGCGTATTAAAGTTTAGGCAAAGACCTGGCGGATGAGGGGCTCATTTAATTCCTCGCCGATCACGATGAAGATCTCCTGCCCTTCGGAAATGGGCTTCACATCGATTTGATCACGGGTGGCATTGACTTCCAGCCACCCGTTTTCTTGTGGCAAAAAACCTTTGACGCGCAGCACATTGCCATAGCGAGGGTCGAAAAAAAGCGTCCGGATCCCGGATTCTAGGTCAGACAGGCCGATCTTATGATTCATAAAGTAGATCGTCTCATAATCGTTCTTTTCCATGACCTGCTTTTTGATGTGGTCAGACAGACGATATTCCGAGCGGTCGATGCGGGACCAGTCCTCTTCGGACAGGGCGTCCCAAGGGCGGACCAGGATGTCCTTTTCTGACAGCTTACGGCGGCAGGAAACTGCGGTCAGGGAGCGGTTGATATGATCCAGAACGGCTGAGATCTGGTCCAAGGAGCCCTCCTTAGCGTGGCTGAAGACGACGAGCCCGCTGTCCGCGATCTCGGACGCGAGCAGATATTCGGAGTCTTCCGAAAGGGCCTCGGGCAGCCTGGCGTCCACGATCGCGATCACATGGCCTGCTTCGTACCAACGATCCAGAGGTTCTTCCTGCAGCGCGTCAAAGAACTCATCCACGTCGAAAATGCCGGAGGGTTCTACGATGACGCGGTCATATCCCAGCATGCCCATGGCGATGAGCTTGGTGCGGAACCGCCTTTTGTGACAGTCATAATCACATCCGCCGGCCACCATTTCGATGTCACAGCCAAGGTCCGTCAGAAGCATCATATCCACGTTGACCGCGCCGTAATCATTTTCCAGAATACAGACGCGAAGACCCTGCGCAAGCAGGTGTTTTACATACAGGCGGATGAAGGTGGTCTTGCCGGCCCCTAAAAAGCCGGTGATCAGGTCGATCTTCGTCATGGCCTTACCGCTCATTGACCAGCTTGCCGGTCATATGTTCCGGAACCAGCGCGTACATCAAGGTGCCGGGGCCGGATTTCACGATCTCGTTTTCGATATAATCATCATCGTTGGTGAACTTGTAGGAAAGCTTTCTCGCGATGCGGAAGATCTCTTCCGTATCTTCGATCATTTCGATATGGCCGAAGACGATGACGCTGCGTACCTTCAGCCACCAGCCTTCTTCAGCAGGGGTGCCGGCGTCATAGACACAGAAGGAGACTTTAGGGCAAGCCTTCATCGCGTCGACCCGGTGCCCGATCTTGCCTCCGTGGAAATAGATCTTTCCGTCTTCCTCGTTATAATAATGATTGATCGGGGTTCCGTACGGATAGCCGTCATCACCGATCACAGACAGAACGCCGCGGCGTTCTTTTTTTAATATCTCAATGGATTCCTCAGGGGTCAAAGCCTGGTGAGGTCTGCGCATAGCACGAAACATGGTGGTTCCTCCGGTAGGTTAAATATCGTTCCTTTATTGTAACTGCTGGCCGCCAATATTACAAGTCCGTAATAAGGGCTTTTTTGCAAGAAAAGGCCGTTGACAAAGCTGTGGTGAAACTGATATAATCAAGCCAAAGTGAAACGTTTCGTTTTGTTCAAAGATCCGAAAAGAAGAGGAACGATATGCGAAAATTATTGATAGGCATCGATATCGGAACATCCGGATTAAAAACCGCGGTCTTCTCCCCGGAGGAGGGACTCATCACCTCCATTACCGAAAGCTACGCGGTGGATTACCCGCATCCCGGATGGGCCGAGCAGGATCCGGACATGTGGTGGGAAGCGGTCATCCGCAGCTTCCAGAAGCTTTGGGCCGAAGGAAAGGTTTGCCCGGAAGAGATCGCGGGCCTTGCCGTAGACGGGCAGAGCTGGTCCTGCATCCCGATCGACAGGAGCGGCAAGGTCCTGCACAAAACGCCGATCTGGATCGATACGAGGGCAGAGTCCATCTGCCGGCGTATGGAAGAAAAGGGGCTTTCCGAGCGGATCTTCCGAACCGGGCAGAATCCTTTCAAACCAAGTTATACGACACCCAAGATCCTTTGGTTTATGGAAGAGAAGCCGGACATCTACAGCCAGACGTACAAGTTCCTGCAGTGCAACAGCTTCATCGAGTACCGGCTCACAGGTCAGGTCAGCCAGGATCTGTGCATGAGCTATGGTCTGCATGTCGTGGATATGCAGACAGGACGCTATGACGCGGAGCTGGCGGATCTTCTGGGGATCGATCTGGAAAAGCTGCCGGAGAAGAACTACGCATGTGACGAGATCGTGGGAGAGGTCACCCCGGAAGCGGCGGCCTTAACAGGCCTTAAGGCTGGAACGCCTGTGATCGCGGGCGGCCTGGATGCATCGTGCGGTTCGCTGGGCGCCGGTGTCTATAAAGAGGGGCAGACCCAGGAACAGGGCGGACAGGCAGGCGGCATGAGCATCTGCACTACGTCCTATAAGGGAGATCCTTCCCTGATCATGAGCCATCATGTCGTTCCCGGACTTTGGATCCTGCAAGGCGGAACGGCCGGAGGCGGAGCCAGCCTGAACTGGATCGTAAGCCAGATCGGACGGGCGGAGGAAGAGTGGGCTGAGAAGACCGGCCGGGGCAAGTTTGAACGGGTCAGCGAGCTGGCGGAAACCATTAAGCCTGGCTCAGACGGATTGATCTTCCTGCCGTATCTGTCCGGTGAGCGCTCTCCGCTGTGGGACGCCAAGGCCAAGGGTGTTTTCTTCGGCTTAGGATTTGATAAAACAAGAGCCCACATGTACCGGGCCGTCATGGAAGGCGTGGCCTTCTCCCTTCAGCACAACCTGGAAGTGGCGGAACAGGCCGGCGCACCGGTGGGAGAGATGTATTCCATGGGCGGAGCGGCCAACAGTCTGGTCTGGACCCAGCTCAAGAGCGATATTACCGGCAAGGTGATCCGGGTCCCGGCTACGGACACCGCGACCACCTTGGGAGCCTCCATCCTGGCAGGCGTCGGCGTCGGCCTTTATAAAGATTACAAAGAAGCGGTGGAGCGCAATGTCACCATTACACGCACCCATACTCCGGATCCGGAACGCCATGAGACGTACCGTCATTACTATGAGATCTATCGCGCGTTGTATGAAAACACCCGCGAACTGATGCATAAGCTATAAAAGAAAGAGGAAATGCAAATGAAAGCTGCAGTTTTACATGCCAACCGGGATCTGCGTTATGAGGAGATCGAGAAGCCGAAAGCCGGCTTCGGAGAAGTCGTGATCCGGGTCAAAGCGACCGGAGTCTGCGGATCGGATATTCCGCGTGTCCTGTATGACGGCGCCCATTTCTATCCCATCGTGCTGGGTCATGAATTTGCCGGGATCATCGATGAGATCGGCGAAGGGGTGGAAGGCCTGAACGTGGGTGATTACGCGACAGGCGCTCCGCTTCGTCCCTGCATGAAGTGCCCGGATTGCGCTCGTGGCAACTATTCTCTGTGCAAACACTACAAATTCACAGGCTCCAGCCTGTTTGGCAGCTTCGCCGACTATGTGAAAGTGCCGGCGGCCGGCGTCGTTACGTTTGATAAGTCCATTCCCTTTGAGCAGGCGGCCTTCTTTGAGCCTTATACGATCGGCCTGCACGGCATCCGCCAGGCGAAGATGCAGCCTGGCAAGACCGTTGCGGTGGTCGGCGCCGGTACCATCGGCATGATGACTGCGCAGTGGTGCGTCGCTCTGGGAGCCCGCAAGGTCGTCGTTTTCGATATCGCCAAGGAAAGACTGGATCTGGCGATCCGTCTGGGATGTGACGCGGGTATCAATACCCTGGATGAGGATTATAAAGAACAGGCCATGGCCTTGACCGACGGTGTCGGTTACGACTATGTGTATGAGACAGCAGGCCAGAACATCACGCAGCGGATCTGCTTCGAACTGGCCGGCAACAAGTCCACGGTCTGCTTCATCGGAAACTCCGCCAAGGACGTAAGTTTTACCGCGAAGCAGTTCGAACTGATGAACCGCAAAGAATTCTACCTGACCGGTTCCTGGATGAGCTACAGCGCCCCGTTCCCGGGAGAGGAATGGCGCCTGACCGCCGAGTATTTCGCCAACGGCAAGCTGAAGTTCGATCCCGGCCTGATCAGCGGCAAGTTCCCGATGAAGGATGCATGGAAGGCGTTTGAAATGTACCTGACCCCGGGTCTGGTCAAAGGCAAGCAAATGCTTGTGAATGAAGATTGAGGTAGTTTCATGATCGAGGTCAAAACACCGTTCCTTGGCTGCGCCTACTATCCGGAGGACTGGCCGGAAGAGCAGATCAGCTATGACATCAGCAAAATGAAGGAAGCGGGCATCACCTGTGCCCGTATCGGAGAATTCGCCTGGAGAAAGATGGAGCCTGCCAGAGGCCACTATGACTTTGGCTGGCTGCACCGGGTGGTCAATGCCCTGGGAGAAGCCGGCATCGCCGTCGCAATGGGCACGCCTACTGCCACGCCGCCTATCTGGCTGCAGAGAGCCTATCCCGATGTATTGAACCAGAGAGCGGACGGGACCCGGGTCGAGCATGGCGGACGCCGTCACTGCTGCTCCAACAATCCGCACTATCTGGAAGCTTGTGACGCTATCGTGGAAGAGATGGGCAAGGAATTCGGAGAAGATCCTTACATCATCGGCTGGCAGCTCGACAATGAGATCTACACCGGGGATGATGGCTGCGTGTGCCCCCACTGCATGGACCGCTTCCGCAAGCACCTGAAAGACACCTATGGCACCATCGAGAATCTGAATGCCCGCTGGAATCTGAACCTGTTCAGCCAGGCGTATGATGATTTCTCCGATGTGCAGCCCGCGGTCAACGGCTGGCAGAACCCCCATATCAAATA
>ONBQ01000021.1 GCA_900316145.1 uncultured Eubacteriales bacterium | reverse complement strand
GGATAATTAACTGCGTGTGGAGCTGCTCGGTTCTTGACTTAACCTATCTCTAAATCAAGCGGTGTCACGAGGTGCCTTTTTTCACACGCCCTTCTGATTACTTGATTTTCGCTTCCCCTTCGTTCCTATACAGTAAAGTTTTGAAGGGCTACTTGATTTTGGAAACAAGCGGATACTATGTCAAGTAATAATTTCATCGAATCGGCCGATAGTACTTGATTTCAATCGGCCGTAGATCAGAATCCAGTATTACAAGCCGATAAAAGATCATTTCAGCTAAATAATTACTGTATTTTGCTGGCTTTATGAAGCTAAATCAAGTAGTCATCTTTGACACTACTTGATTTAGAGATATCGTGAAACCAAAATCAAGTAGTGCCATACGCATCTGAAAGGGTTTGTGAAAATCGATTCTCACTCATCGTGTTTCACACGCCCTTTTTCTTTTGCAGCCACTTGGCTGATAATTCCAGACTCTTGACCGGATCTTTGTCGATCCAGTTTTTATGGCTTTCCAGCACGACAGTCTGGGCGCCACAGGAAGCTGCGATCTCATAGAGCCCGTCCAGGTCCATGGATCCGGTGCCAAGCTCCACGCTGTCGGCTTTCAGGATGGGCGTCATGGCCGGGCCCTTCTGGCGGAAGCCCCGGTCGGTCACGTGCCACATCTTCAGACGAGGGCCAAGAAGGCTCATCCAGTCCTTTGCATTGGCGCCGCCGTCGGTGAACCAGTAGCTGTCGAATTCAAAGTTCACAAGGGCCGGATCGGTGTCAGACAACAGGATGTCATAGGCGCGCAGGCCCGGCTGAACCGGCAGCAGTTCTACATTGTGATTGTGATAAAGCAGAGAGAAGCCAGCCTCATGCAGCTTTGAACCGGTCTGGTTCAAACGCCTGGCCAGGTCACGGACCGCTTTCTCACTGCCATAGTCGAAGCGGTACATGCCCGTGATCACGATGGTGTCGGTGCCGAAGCTTTTGGCCTCTTCCATGACGGCGTCCGGCTCCCGCTCCAAGGATCCGAGGTCCGCGTGCAGGCTGCAGACTCCAAGACCGCTTTCCTTCAGCAGGGCTTTCCAGTCCAGGTTACCGCCCTTTCCGGTCGGCATGCCGGCCATGCGCGTCATCATCCGGACCATCAGGGAAGATGGGTGGATCATGAATCGGTTCAGTTCCAGGGCGTCATATCCTGCCTCGCGGATCCGGGCCAGGGTGGCCCGGGCTTTTTCTTCGTTCTGGGTGACGGTACCCAGCATGATCTGCTGTACGGCTGTTCTCATTTCTTGATCCCCTGCAGGACGCGGTTCAGCTGCTTCATGATTTCTTCGTCCGCGCCGGCCTGCTTTAAGAGGCTCATCAAGGTCATGCGGGCCATCATGCGCTTCAGGGCGGGGTTGTCCTTGACCGCATCCGCCACGTCGCCTCTCTCGGCGGATTGCTTCGTCATCATGGCGTTCAGGATCTGGCCGGCCTGGGGGTGCTGCTGCAGCTCGCCCAGGGTGTCGTTGATCGAGAAGCAGGTCGGATCGATGTCATCCGCATCGAACCAGTTGGTGACGGAGGCGGCGGCTTTGTTGAAGATGTAGCTCTCATCCGGCTCGGAGACGCGGCGCACGCACATGGTGTCTGTCGCTTCGCCCGCTTCCGCGCGGATCAGGTGCTCGCTCAGGATCGGGATGCGGAAGGTGAAGACGGTCTTGCCTTCCTGGGTGCCGACTGGGGTCCCGTCCACATACAGGGTGACGGCCGGCTGGTTGGAGTAGACCTTGATGAGAGTCTCTTCTTCGCAGCGGTTCATGTAGCGCTTGCCGCACAGATGCACGAAGGGCTCTTTTTTATTCCAGGCTGCCTTGTACAGGTAGAAAGCGTCCTTGCGAAGGCCGCGGTCAAAGGTGACGAGGCCCTTCTGGTTCTCGCCGTGCTTGCCGCCTTCGTCACGCCCGTCAGCCGCGAAGTCGAACAGGTTCCACACGTGGGTGGCCCACAGCCAGGGGCGCTCCTCGATCATCTTCAGCATATGCTCATGATAGACCGCCTGGTAATCCTCGGTATAATCGCCTCGCTCCGGCTTGGAAGAATGATAGGCCGGGTTGGCATCCGCGCCGTATTCGGAGAAGCCGATCATTCTGTCCGGATACTTGGCGTGGTATTCATCAAAGAATTCATCATTCTGGTCCAGATCGCCCAGGTACCAGCCGAAGTACAGGTTGTAGCTGTTGACGTCCGGGATCTCCAGGATGGGGCTGTCGATCTCCAGCATGAACACG
>ONBQ01000070.1 GCA_900316145.1 uncultured Eubacteriales bacterium | reverse complement strand
GTCACGGATGCCGTTACGATAGCAGTATTCCGCGTAGTCATAATCATGGTTGCCGGTGGCGTAGCACAGAGGCACGCCCAGAGAGCCGAAGGCATTCTCCTGCAATTCGGTCATTTTATAGAGAGCGTCCAGATCCCGGTTCTCGGTGGAATCGCCCAGATACCAGAGCATCTCGGCGGGCTTGCCTAAGAGGGTATAGTCCTCCATGCAGATATCCAGGCACTTTTTCGCGTTTTCAAAGAGGGACTGCTGCAAGTCGGAGAAGACCCAGATGGTGTGCTTCGCCTTGCTTTTTCCTAATTGGTAGAGTTCGTCATAGAACATAATGCTTCCTCAACCTCCTGTTTGGTGGGGATGGAGCGGGCGGCGCCGAGCCGGGTGACAGCGATGGCCGAAGCCATGGAAGCGCGGCGCATGCAGTCGGCTAGTGGACGGCCTTCCAGCAGACCGCCGATAAAATATCCGGTGTAGGTATCGCCGGCGCCGGTGGTATCCACCGCTTCCACGGGAAAGACCGGCTGACGGCAGAAGGTGATAGCGCCGTCTGTGATCTGCCAGGCCAGGCTTCCCTCGCCGCCGAGGGTGATCAGAATGGACAGATGAGGATAACGATCATGCAGGACCATCCAGGCTTCTTCCGGGTCTTCACAGCCGGAAAGCTGCTTCGCTTCCAGCTCGTTGACCAGGATCCAGGCCAGTTTATCGAAGTCCACTGAGTCTAACTTTTCGTTGAAAGGAGAGGGGTTCAGTACGATGTGGATCCCCCGAGCGAAGGCCTGATCGATTAGTTCAGGCAACAGGTTCAGCTCATTCTGCAGGATGAGCCAGTCGCCGGCCTGAAGGCAGGAGAGGGTCTCTTCGATCTGGGCTTCGGTGACGCAATGGTTGGACCCGCCAAACAGAAGGATGCTGTTTTCCCCAGAAGGATCCACCTGGATCACGGTATGACCCTGCGCGGTCTCGACAGGACGGATGAGGGAGGTATCCACCCCGTTTTCCTGGAGCAGCGTGATCAGGCTGCCTCCATCCGGTCCGACGCAACCGCCGTGGCGGACTGAGATCCCGGCCCGGGACAGGGAGATGGACTGGTTCAGCCCCTTGCCGCCCGGCACTGTGACCTGCTGTGTCACGCTCAAGGTCTCACCGGGGCGGACGAAATGATCGACCTGATACACATGGTCCAGGTTCATAGAACCAAAGTTTAGTAATTTCATCGGAGCTCCTGTTCGCTTTCTATTGTCTGAATTCATAAATCGATTCATAATAATAATAATAGAAATGGCGGAAAAATCAAGTGTGGCCGTGGCTATTCTCATAAAAACCATTTTTTCTGTAGCAGGAAAGGAAAAAATATGATATAATAAGAAAAAACAATTAAGGAGTTAATCGTGCTCGGAAAACTCATCGCAAAAGACAAAAGCTTTTACAAAACCGTGGCGGTCGTGGCGGTGCCCATCGCGGCCCAAAGCCTGATCACCGTCGGCGTCAACATGATGGATACCATCATGGTCGGCCGGGTGGGCGAGACGGAGCTGTCCGCCGTATCGCTGGCCAATTCATTCATCAACATCTATCACATCCTGTGCATGGGCCTGTCCATGGGGGCATCCGTCCTGGTGGCCCGGTATTTTGGCATGGGCAACCAGCGTGACATGAAAAAAAGCGTAGCCATCATGCTGCGCCTGACCATCGCCATTGCGGCGCTGTTCGCGGTATTCACCTGGGTGGCGCCGGAAACGGTGATGCGGATCTACACTTCGGAAGAGCCGATCATCGAGAAGGGCATCCAGTATCTGGAATGGTCGGTCGTGACCTACTTCCTGCTGGGCCTTTCTCTGACAACGACCATCGTCATGCGTTCGGTCGGTAAGGCCCGGATCCCGCTCATCACATCCATCGCGGCGTTCTTCATCAACGTTGGCGCCAACTACGCGTTCATTTTCGGTAAGTTAGGGATGCCCAAGATGGGAGTGGCTGGCGCGGCCGTTGGTACACTCATCGCCAGGTCCTTTGAATTCGCTGTCATCTGCGGCTACCTGTTCTTCAAGGATGAGGTCATCGGGTTCCGGATCAAGGATCTGTTCATGCACACGAGGGATCTGATCAAAGAATATATCCGCATCAGCATTCCTGTATTGATCAGTGACGGCATCCTGGCTTTGGGCAACAACTCCGTGGCCATGGTCATCGGACGCATCGGTGGAGAGTTCGTCGCGGCCAACGCGGTGACCACCGTCGTGCAGCAGATGAGTTCTGTTTTGACACAGGGCTTCTCCCAGGCCGGCGCCATCATCACCGGCAAGACCTTGGGCGAAGGCAGCAAAGAGAAGGCGCAGGACCAGGGCTATGCGTTCCTGGGCGTCGGGTTCCTGCTGGGCTTGTTCTCCGCTGTCGTCATCATGGCCATCAGCGGGCCGGTCATCCGCTCGTATCATTTGTCGGAGACGACGGCCGGGATCGCGGAGCAGCTGATGGCGGCGATCTCCATCATTATGCTGTTCCAGGCGACTAACAGTATCATGACCAAGGGCGTGCTGCGAGGCGGCGGCGATACCAAGATCCTGATGGTCGCGGACAACCTGTTCCTGTGGGTGGCGTCCCTGCCATTGGGCATTCTGGCCGGACTGGTGCTGCACCTGCCGGCGTTCTGGATCTACTTCTTCCTGAAGGTGGACCAGGTGCTGAAGGCGATCTGGTGCGTGATCCGCCTGCACAGCGGAAAGTGGATCAAGAAGATCCGCACATCGGCGGAAGTTTCTTCCAAATCATAAGATCAATCAAAGGTTTTGAACTTGGCTGGGTGATATTCTCGAAGGAGGATCTCACCCAGTTCTTTTGTTGTCTCCGGGCAGCCGGCATTGAGCCACTCCCGGACCATAGCGGTGAGTCCCGCCTGGAAAAAGGCATTGTGATAGGCAAGTTCCCGCTCGCTTTCATAGCCCAGTTCATGAATGACCTCGCGGTATTTGGAGGAAGCGGAAGGGTCCAGGACACCGTTCAGGATATGCATTTCATGTTGGTCATTGAGATAGGCTTTGAAGAAATCCTGATGGTCCTGGATAAAGTCGAAAAAGCGGACGAAACGGTCTTGCAGATGATAGTCTCCTGAAGGATCGGAAAAGATCTGACCGCTCTTAAGCATGGTAAAATACTCCAGCTTTTCCAGCAGATCATAGACATCCTGAAAGTGCAGATAGAAGGAAGAGCGGTTGATCCCGGCTTTTTCGCAGATCTCACGAACGGTGATCTGACTGACTTCCTTTTCCGAAAGAAGCTCAGAGAAGATCTCCAGAATCTTCTGTTCGGTTTCCTGAAAACGCTGATTGTTCTTGGTATTCATAAGTAACTCCTGATTAACACAACACATGACGCGATATTGGTGGTTGAAGAGGAATGATCTCTCCCTTATAATTGGATTATAAACACAACACGAGTTGATGTAAAGGGGAAATGTCTTATGAAGAACAAAAACATGATAGAAAACGGGTCTTACGGAAAACTGTTCCTGAACCTGTGCGTCCCGACGATCGTGATCATGCTGGTCATGGTCATCTACAATATGGCGGACATCTTTTTCATCGGAAGAGCCGGAAACGCCAACATGGTGGCGGCCTTATCCATGAGTATGCCGCTCTTTACGATCCTCTCTGGTCTGGGCAACATTTTGGGAGCCGGCGGATGTACAGCCATGTCATTGGCCTTGGGCAGCAATGATTCCGCGAAACTGCGTGCCTATTCCGCCTTCTGCTTTTATGGCTCGATCGGGATCGGACTGATCTTTGGGATCGTTTCCCTTTTGGGCCTGGGGCCGATCTGCCGCCTGTTCGGCGCGAACGAGGATACGTTTGGCTACATGCAGGATTATCTGCGCATTATCGCGATCGGGGCGCCGATCCTCCTGTTCAACAATGTTTTCATGAATCTGATTCGGGCGGATGGGTCCGCTTCGGCCTCCATGGTCGTCAATCTGATGGGTACCTTCACCAACATCATCCTGGATCCGATCCTGATCAGCGTGTTTCATTTGGGCGTTTCCGGCGCGGCGCTGGCGACGGTGATCGGTAACGCGGTCAGTGTCATCTACCTGTTATTCTATACCGGAAAGCACAAGGATCTGTTCTCCTTCAGACTCAAAGATCTGAGTTTAAAAGGAGCGGTGGCCGGCCGCGTCATAAGTTTAGGCCTCCCCCTTTCGATCAGTACCTTGCTGACCAGCGCTTCCTCCATCGTGAGCAACAAGATGATGATCAGCTATGGAGCGACAGCCGTAGCGGCCAATGGGGTCGCCGGTAAAATGGGCATGCTCATCACGATGCTGATCATGGGGATCTGCATGGGACTGCAGCCGGCGATCTCCTATAATCACGCGGCCGGAAACAACAAACGTGTCGGAGAGATCCTTTTGAAGAGCACAGGACTGACGGCTGTTCTTGGAACGGTATTGATGATAGGAAGCCTGATCTTCCGGGAATCACTGCTGGCAGCCTTTATCAACGATCCCGCCGTCATCCGGCAGGGGCGGATCATGATGCTGGCCTCGGTCCTGGTCGGCCCGATCTATGGCATGTATCAGCTGTGCCAGACATATTTGCAGTCGACCGGGCGGGCAAAGTACGCGACCGTGGTCTCAATGCTGGATAAAGGCCTGATCTTCATCCCGATGCTCCTTCTTTTAAATGCGGTCTTTGGCCTGAACGGACTGATCTTCGCGGGTTTCGTGACCAACGTGCTTTCCATCGTGGTCAGCGGTGTGCTGAGCCTGAGAGTCAGCGGAGTGCTTGCAAGCCATCCTCATCTTGTAGAAAAAGAGTACGTTTGATATAATAGAGAAAACGTATGAGAGGGGAGCTGAGAATGAACAGACCCAATATCATCATTTTCAATCCGGATGAGATGCGCTGGGACAGCATGGGCCACATGGGGAATACAGCCGCACATACGCCCAATCTGGATCGGTTCGCCAAGGAGGACGCGGTATCTTTTACCCATGCCTACTGTCAGAACCCGGTCTGCGTGCCCAGCCGTGTGAGCTTTCTGACCGGACGCTATCCGCATAATGACGGACATCGCACCATGCGGTACCTGATGCGGGAAGGCGAGAGGAGCCTGTTTCAGGAGCTGATGGAGCACGGGTACCATGTCTGGATGAATGACCGCAATGACTTCTGTGCCAGGCAGATCCCGGGTTTGCTGGCGTCTCATGCCAGTGAGATCCATAAAAAGAAAAAACGTCCCTGGCCCCAGTTCCATTACATCAGCCCGTATTCCCATTATATCGGCGTGCAGAACGAACCCTGGGACAATGACGCGGAGGATACGCAAGCAGCGGTGCAAAGGATCCTGGACGCGCCTAAGGACAAGCCCTTGTGCATGTTTTTAGGACTGGCCAATCCCCATCCGCCTTACGCGGTGGAAAAGAAATATTATGAGATGATCCCTCAGGAAAAGGTGCCGGAGCGCATCCGCGCGGAAGAAACATCCGGTAAAAGCCGGATGATGGAAGAGATCCGCAAAGGCTCCGAAATCAATCTGACAGAGGAGCAGTGGAAGGATATGCGACGCACCTACCTCGCGCAGTGCGCGAAGGTGGATGACCTGTTCGGCCGGATCGTGGAAGCGTTGAAAACAGCCGGCATCTATGAAGATACCGCCATTTTCGTGCTCTCCGACCATGGTGATTTTGCCGGAGACTATGACCTGCCGGAGAAGGCGCAGAACTGCCTGGAGGATGTGTTGACCAGAGTCCCGCTCTTGATCAAGCCGCCAAAAGGATGCACCGTGGATCCCGGCCAGACGGACAGCCTGGCGGAGCTCGTGGATTTCTACGCGACGGTGCTGGACTATGCCGATGTGGAGCCTAAGCAGGATCACTTCAGCCGAAGCTTGAAACCTGTCATCGAAGACCGGTCCCATGAGGTGCGGCAGTATGCCTGCTGCGAAGGCGGCCGCCTGCCTTCCGAGATCCAGTGCGACGAATTCCACGCGGATGGTCCGGACGGCACGCCGAAACAGAGCCCCTATTACGCCCGGCTGAAGGTCCAGACCGAGGCCGAGGCGCACGAAAAAGCGACGATGATCACAGACGGACGGCACAAGTACATCGAGCGGCTGTTTGGCGACTGTGAATTCTATGACCTGGAGGAAGACCCCGGTGAGAGGATCAACCGGTATGAAGCGATGAAAGATGACCCGGTCGTCATCCGCCTGCAGAGGGCTTTGCTGCACTGGTATCAGGAGACCTGCGACACCGTGCCCAGAAACTATGATAATCGATAAAAGCAGTGTAACTTATTTTTGACCTGTAAGGTATTAAGAGTAAAAGCAAA
Organism: uncultured Eubacteriales bacterium; assembly: GCA_900316145.1. Classification (GTDB taxonomy): domain Bacteria; phylum Bacillota; class Clostridia; order Lachnospirales; family Bianqueaceae; genus RUG159. Next base: position 8,984 of record ONBQ01000070.1, on the reverse strand, counting down.
CAACCTGAGGAGGAAATAAAGATGTCACGAATGATCACAGTAAAAAGAAAAAGCGGTATTGTAGGAGCGGCCTTGACTTTCCAGGTCCTGCTTGATGGACAGATGGTCAAAAAGATCTCGCCCGGTGAGGAGATCACGTTTCCGGTGGATGAAAGACAGCATGTACTTGCGATCCAGATGGCTTTTGCTTCGACCAATCGGCCGGCCAGTGTGATCATTCCTGCCGGCAATGACGGATATGCATACCAGGCTTCACTGAAGGTCAAATTCACCCGCAATGAAGTGCAGATCGTGCAGACCGGCTTCTTCCCCGGCGCGCCGCAGGCTCAGCCAAGCAGAGTTCAGACGGGTGGATCCGACCCGAACCTGAATGACATGTTCCATCAGTTGTTCGGTCAGCAGCAGTCGATCCATGATAATGAGCTGGACCCCTACCGGGCCGGCGGCAACAAATATTATGCCCCCACAGCGGAACAGATCAACAATAATGAGTTGAACCTGAGCCAGCTGGAGTCCTACATGATGGGCCGGACCCTGGCAGTCGTGCTGGGCAACACGTTAAATGTAGACGGACCGACCATCACGCAGTTCGCCAGAGAGGCCGGGACCACCATCGGATCCGCTAAGGTCACCTATCGGATCTATGAGGGACATGTGCAGTATGATCAGACGTTCTACCTGGACCGGAATTTCAAACAGGAGATCACGACGCTCCCCAATGATCAAAGCTTTGACTGGCTCCTGTCCACCAACGAAGAGCAGCGTCACGCGCTGGCCCCGGTCCATGACCTGAACATTCTGGAGGCGACCTTCCTCACCTATATCGCAAAAGAATTTCCGAATGTCTATATGAAGAACGGCGTACTCTACAGCAAGAAGCCGTAACGAAAGATCATTATGCAATTTGGCAGAATTCCACCGAGAATTCTGCCTTGTTTTTTTATTTTCCTTTTTTCAAGCTATATGGTATGATGATAAGACGAAAACAAGCCTGATCAAAAGGTTTTGAAAGATAATAGGAGGTGCTTCATGAACTACGCAGAAGAAGCATTGCGGCTGCATGCCGAGTGGCAGGGAAAGATCGAGGTCGTATCCCGTGTTGAAGTGAAGAGCAAGGATGATCTGTCCCTGGCCTATACGCCGGGGGTGGCGCAGCCTTGCCTGGAGATCCAGAAGGATCCGGACCTGTCCTGGACGCTGACACGCCGGCACAATCTGGTCGCGGTCATTACGGACGGAACGGCGGTCCTGGGCCTGGGAGATATCGGTCCGGAAGCGGGCATGCCGGTCATGGAAGGCAAGTGTGCTTTGTTCAAGGCCTTTGCCGATGTAGACGCTTTCCCCATTTGCATCAAGAGCAAGGATGTGGATGAGATCGTTCGCACCATCGCCCTGATCAGCGGAAGCTTCGGCGGCATCAACCTGGAAGATATCGCGGCGCCGCGCTGCTTTGAGATCGAGCGCAAGCTGAAGGAGATCTGTGACATCCCTGTGTTCCATGATGACCAGCATGGCACCGCTGTCGTGGTCGGCGCGGCCATGATCAATGCCCTGCGCGTGGTCGGCAAAGAGATCGGAGAGGCGAAGGTCGTGATCAATGGCGCAGGCTCTGCCGGTATCGCCATCGGACGCCACCTGTTGAACCTGGGCGTGAAGCACCTGAAAATGGTGGACCGCAACGGGATCCTGTGCGAGGGAGTAGAGATGAATCCCGCGCAGGCGGAAATGGCGGCCATCACCAATCCGGAAAAAATGAGCGGCCTTCTGGCGGACGCTATGAAAGGAGCAGATGTTTTCATCGGCGTCAGCGCCCCGCACATCGTCTCCAAAGACATGGTCCGTTCCATGGCCCAGGACGCCATCGTCTTCCCGATGGCCAACCCCGTCCCGGAGATCGAACCGGAAGAAGCGAAGGAAGCAGGCGCCGCCATCGTAGGGACCGGACGCAGCGACCATCCCAACCAGATCAACAACGTTCTGTGCTTCCCGGGACTGTTCCGCGGCGCGCTGGACGTAAGAGCGCGTGATATCAACGAGGAAATGAAGCAGGCCGCCTCCTTTGCGCTGGCAGACCTGGTTTCCGCCGAAGAACTGAGCAAGGATTATATCCTGCCGCTGGCCTTCGACAAGCGTGTAGGACCGGCGGTGGCCGCGGCCGTAGCCAAAGCCGCACGTGAAAGCGGCGTCGCCCGCATCTGACGGCAGATAAAACTCCTTTCTGGAGACTGGCAAATTGTCTGATATATTGGAATTTGCCAGTCGAATCTGATTTGGGACTTGCATTTCGAGAACGGCGCTTTATCAAATCGCTGACTTCGTTATAAAAACGAAAGGGACTATGAAACAATCCACTGTTTCACAGTCCCTTTTTCTTATGTCAATAGATCTTACGGCGCCGGTGTGAATTCGGCGCTCGCGTGGAATCCGTCGGAATCTTCATAGACGATCAACGTGCAGATCGCGTCATCTTCCGCGTTCCACTGGAATTTGTAACTGCCTTCGTTGGCTGCAAGATCTTCCGGCGTGGTGGTGCCGGGCTCCGCGAAGAAAGGATCTCCAAACTTCCGGATCAGGCCGCGATAGGAGGAGGAAAGCGTGGCCGCAAGGCCTGTTTTTCCTTTGGGCCACTCTGGAGAATAGGCTTCTTCCCGATAAGAAACAAGTTTCCCATTTTCAAAAGTGAGCCAGGCTTGTTGACCGGCGCCCAGGATGCCGCTGCGCATCGTATAAATGGACTGGTCTGTGGAGATCGTATCCGCCTTTGTAACGGCCACACCATAGGAATTCAGATATTTGATGACCTTGGATTCTTTCTTGCCCAGCTGATTATAGAGAGTAAGCGCGGTATCATTCGTATACCCTTTGGGTGTGGAGGTGTCGGTTTTGGAGCCATAGCGGCTGATGAAGTAGACCACGACCCAGATCAGGGCAACGAGAATAACGACAATGAGCCACTCTTTTTTGCGGCTTCGGACTTCGGCCTTGGAATCCGGTTTGCGTTTGCGGAACACGTCGGTCTTGTCCGCGGCTTTCATCATTTCGTATTCATGGAATCCGGGGCTGTTGGGACCGCCTACGATAGGATTTCCTGCCATTTAACGTCACTCCTTTCTGAGTTTTTGTGATTTTATGATAGCACAGTAAAAACAAGCGGACAAGAAAATGGGATAAATGGTAAAAATTTGGGATAATTGGATAAAAACACTATGGAAAAGGTTCTCTTCTCATGATATTATGTAGAAAAGAACGAAAAGATCGACTTCAGGAGGAAACGATCATGAACTATATTCAGCTGGATCCTTCACGCCCGCTGGATCTGATCCTGTTGGGACGTGTGGCGATCGACTTCAATCCGGCCTGGAACGAACAGGTGAAGGAGGATTTCAAACCGCTCAAAGATGTCCATGTGTTTGAAAAGTTCGTGGGCGGCTCGCCGGCCAATATCGCGGTCGGCGTATCCCATCATGGCATGAAAGCCGGGTTCATAGGCAAGGTCTCGGATGATCAGTTTGGTGACTTCGTAACCGAGTATTTCCAGAAGCAGGGGATCGACACCTCATGCATCACCCGGTGCACGCATGGAGAGAAGCTGGGCCTGACCTTTACGGAAATGCTCTCGCCGAAAGAGAGCAGCATCCTGATGTACCGCAACGAGGCAGCGGATTTAAAGCTGAGCGTGGAAGATGTAAAAGAAGATTATATCGCGAGCGCCAAAGCCCTTTTGATCTCTGGGACCTCCCTGGCTGAGAGCCCGTCCCGGGAAGCGGCCTTAAAAGCGGCCCTTCTGGCCAGACGTACCGGAACCCCACTTATCTTCGATATCGACTATCGCGCCTACAACTGGAAGAACGAGGATGAGATCTCCATCTACTATTCCGCCGTGGCCAAAGAGGCGGATATCATCATGGGTTCGAGGGAGGAATTCGACCTGACGGAGCGTCTGATCCGGCCGGGCATGACGGATGAACAGTCCGCCGCCTACTGGCAAGGCCAGCACGCGAAGATCGTGGTCATCAAACATGGCATGAAGGGATCGACCGCCTACACCTGCGATGGCAAGCAGTTTTCGATCAAGCCCTTCCCGGTCACGGCCCGCAAGGGATTTGGCGGGGGCGATGGATATGGCGCCGGCTTCCTGTACGGCCTGTACCAGGGCTGGGACATTCAGGACTGCCTGGAATTCGGCTCCGCGGAAGCGTCCATGATGGTCCGCAGCAACAATTGTTCCGATGACCTGCCGAACCCGGAGCAGGTGCGCGCCTTCATTGAGGAAGAAAAGAAGATCTATGGAAAGGACGTGGCTTTTTCATGACGAATACATTCCATTTGACGACGGCGCAGGCCATCGTAAAGTTTCTGGATAATCAGTATGTCGCGATGGACGGCGTGGAGACGAAGTTCGTAGAAGGATTCTTCACCATTTTCGGCCATGGCATCGCGGTAGGCCTGGGCGAAGCCCTGGATTCCGATCCGGGACAGCTCAGGGTCATGCAGGGACGCAACGAGCAGGGTATGTGCCACGCGGCCATCGCCTTTGCCAAGCAGTCCGACAGAAAGCGCATCATCGCCTGCGCCTCCTCCATCGGACCCGGCGCGGCCAACATGATCACGGCCTGCGCCACCGCTACGGTCAATAACATTCCGCTGCTGGTCTTCCCGGCCGATACCTTTGCCTCGCGCCAGCCGGATCCGGTGCTGCAGCAGCTGGAACGCTCCGACAGTCTGGCCGTCTCCACTAACGACGCGTTCAAACCGGTGTGCAAATACTGGGACCGCATCAGCCGACCGGAGCAGGTCATGACAGCGCTTATCAACGCGATGCGCGTGCTGACCGACCCGGCCGAGACCGGCGCCGTCTGCCTGGCCCTTCCGCAGGACGTGGAAGGCGAGGCCTATGATTTCCCGGAATACTTCTTTAAGAAGAGAGTGCACCGCATCACCCGGCCGGTCGCTCCGGAAGAGGAACTGGATGATATCGCCGAAGTGATCCGAAGCAGCAAAAAGCCCATCCTCATAGTGGGCGGCGGCGTGAAATACTCCGGCGCGGGGGAAACGCTGGAAGCCTTCGCGGAACGATTCCATATTCCGTTTGGCGAGACCCAGGCGGGAAAGAGCGCCTGCAAAGCTTCTCATCCCTACTGCCTTGGCGGTATTGGCGTAACGGGCACCTCCGCGTCGAACCATATCGCCGCGCAGGCGGACCTGGTCATCGCGGTCGGGACCCGGCTTTCCGACTTTACGACCAGTTCCAAGTGGCTCTATCCGGAGGCCAAGGTGGTGACCATCAATAACAACCGTTACCACGCCTACAAAATGGACGCGGTGAAAGCGGTGGGTGATGCCAAGGCTACGCTGGAAGCGCTGTCCAGGAAGCTGGAGGGGTACGTATCCGCCTACACCACCGAGATCGAAGAAGCGAAAGCAGCCTGGGACGAAGAATATGAGCGCCTTGGCGCGATCCGCTACACCGGTGAGGATTTCGAGCCCTTGATCTCGGCCCGGGATCCGCGCACCATTCCTGAATTCGTACGTCTGACCGGCGGTGTCCTGACCCAGACCGCCGCGCTTTATACCTTAAATCAGATCGTAGATCCGGACGCCACGGTCATCACGGCGGGCGGATCCTTGCCCAGCTGCATGCAGCGCATGTGGCGCACGGACAAGCGTGGCGGCTACCACGCAGAGTATGGATACTCCTGCATGGGCTATGAAGTGGCCGCGACCTTGGGCGTCAAGATGGCGGAGCCGGACAACGAAGTCTACTGCGTGGTGGGTGATTCCAGCTTCCTGATGATGCATTCCGAGATCATGACCGCGCAGCAGGAACGCCGCAAGGTCAACATCCTGGTCTTCGACAACTGCGGTTTCGGCTGCATCAACAATCTGGAAATGACCCATGGCATTGGATCGCTCGCAACGGAATTCCGCTACACCGACGGCAAGAAGCCGACCGGCGACCTGATCCCGGTGGATTACGCCAAGATCGGCGAAGGATACGGTCTGAAGTCTTACACCTGCCGCACGGTGGAAGAGCTGGAAGCAGCGCTTATTGACGCCAAGACGCAGGAACGCTCCTGCCTGTTTGATCTGAAAGTCCTGCCCAAGACCATGACCGACGGATATGACGCCTGGTGGGATGTGGGCATGGCCATGACCTCCGGCAAGGAAAGCACGCGCAAAGCAGCAGAAGAAGTACTCGAAGGCCGCGGCAAAGCCCGTAAATACTGATAGCCGGCAGAAAGGAATCAGGAATGGAAGAGAAAAAAGTATTCGGTGATACCAACTATGAGGCCGAGGGAGAAAAGATCCTGACCACCTATGACAACGCCTACCGCGACATGATGATGGACATCCGGGTCTATAAATACAAAGGCCATGCGTGGATGAACTTCATCTATGAGGAGGAAGAGACCGCCATTCTTCTGCTGAAGGGCGAGGTGACCTTCGACTGCGAAGAGATCCACCAGACCGTCAGCCGCGAGTCCGTCTTCACGGAAGGGCCGTGGGCCTTGCACTTTTGCGCCGGGACCCAAGCCCGGGTAACGATCGAAGAGGAAGCAGAGATCCTGGTCCAGCGCACGCATAATGATAATCAGTTCCCGCCAAAGCTCTACAGCCCGGCGGATGCCCCCTGGGGCATGTCTACCACGGGCAAATTCGGCAACGTGGCCAACCGCAGCGTCAACACCATCCTCGATCATGACATCGCGCCATGGTCCAACATGGTCCTGGGCGAGGTCATGAACCGCCCCGGCAACTGGTCCGGCTATCTGCCGCACCGCCATCCGCAGCCGGAGACCTATTACTTCCTGTTTGACCGGCCGGAGGGCTTTGGGGCCAGCTTCGTAGGCGATCAGGTCTTTAAGAGTGTAAACGGCAGCTTTTCCGCCATCCCCGGCGGCGAGCTGCACCCCCAGGCGGTCGCGCCGGGATTCCGCATGTATACCTGCTGGATGATCCGCCATCTGCCGGATGATCCCTGGCTGCAGACAGACCGCTGTGAAGATGAAGCCTATACATGGCTGCATGAATATGAGCCGAAGATGGAAAACCCGCAAGGGGTGCAGCAGAAAGGAGAATAACATGGAGATCAAGCGAATGGGTTACTATGCAGGTGAGTGGAAAATGTCCCAGGCAACGGAATATTTTCCGATCACGGATTCCAGCACCGGCGAAGTGATCGCCGAAGTGCCGAACTGTACCGCCGATGAGTGCCGCGAAGCCATAGCCGCGGCGGCCGAAGCCTTCCCGGCCTGGTCCAACTTGTCCATGGCGAAGAGAGTCCAATACCTGTTCAAATGGCGGGAAGTCCTGTATGCGCATAAAGAGGAGCTCTCCATCCTGTGCGCGCAAGAACTGGGCAAGACCCTGAACGAAGCCCGCGGCGATGTGCAGAAAGCCATCGAGCCGACAGAAGAGGCCTGCGCGGCTCCCACCCTGATCCAGGGCGATGGCGCGCTGCAGGTGACAACGAACTATGATACCACGACCTACCGGGTGCCCCTGGGCGTCTGCGTGGGCATCGTACCCTTAAACTTCCCGGCCATGATCCCCTTCGGCTGGATGGTCCCGCTGGCCATCGTCTGCGGCAACACCGTCGTACTGAAAGCCAACAACCTGACACCGCTCACCTCCATGCGCATGCTGGAACTCTTCTATGAAGAAGGCGGTTTCCCGAAGGGCATCGTCAACCTGGTCAACACGGACAATGTCAATGCCGAGATCCTCTCCACCGACCCCCGCGTCAAAGCGGTCACCTTCGTCGGAACGACAGGCGTCGGCAAGCATGTCTACTCCATGGCGGCCGGCCACGGCAAGCGTGTGCAGGCCCAGTGCGAAGCCAAAAACCACGCCCTGGTCCTGGAGGACTGCGACCTGGAAGCGACCGTCAACGCGGTCATCAACTCCACCTATGGCTGCGCAGGCATGCGCTGCATGGCATTGCCGGTCGTCTGCGTACAGGAATCCATCGCGGACCGCTTCGTGGCCATGCTGAAAGAGAAGGCGGAAAAGCTGGTCATCGGCTGCGCGTACAAAGAAGAAACGCAGCTGGGCCCGGTCGTCTCCTATGAACATATGGCCAAGATCTTCGGCTGGATCCAGAGGGGCATCGATGAAGGCGCTGAACTGGTGCTCGACGGACGCGATTGTCATCCGGTAGGCTATGAGAACGGCTACTTCGTCGGCCCGACGATCCTGGACCATGTAAAGCCCGGCATGGACGTAGGCGATCGCGAGATCTTTGGCCCGGTCACCTGCATCAAGCGCGTCAAGGACTATGAAGAAGGCATCGCCATCATGAACGCGAATCCCTTCGCGAACGGCTCCTGCATCTTCACCTCCAGCGGATACTATTCCCGCCGCTTCGTGATGGAGACAGACGGAGGCATGGTCGGCGTGAACGTCGGCATCCCGGTGCCCAGCGCCTACTTCCCGTTCAGCGGCAACAAAGACAGCTTCTTCGGCGACCTGCACGTACTGGGCAAGGACGGCATCCGCTTCTTCACCCGCGCCAAGACCGTCACCACCCACTGGTTCGACGACACCGCCGCCAAACGCAACGTCGGAACCTGGGAAGGATCAACAGAGCAGTAAGGTAAGCAACAGTAAGCAACAGGGTTTCAAAGTCATCATCAGGACCGCTTGCGAGTCCTGATGAATGACCTTGAAACCCGCAAAAAACCGAGGATGCAGCCATTTGCGAAGCAAATGAGCGGAGTCCGAGGTTTTTTAGAGATGCGGGAGCCGCACGCGGCGAAGCATCTCGTTGCTTCAAGGATATGACAAAGTCATCATCAGGACCGCTTGCGAAGCATCTCGTTGCTTCAAGAATATAATAGAATCATCAGGACCGCATATATACCTATCAAGGAGGAAAACAATTATGATCACAGTTGGTATCATCGGAATGGGACGCATTGGCAAAGTCCATACGGCCAGCATCGCCACCCGCGTAAAAAACGCCCGCATTAAAACAGCGGCTG
>ONBQ01000191.1 GCA_900316145.1 uncultured Eubacteriales bacterium | reverse complement strand
CGCGGGATAGATATCATTCAGTTCTTTCAGATTGTTTCGTTTATAATTCGTAAAGCAACGATCGATCCGGGTAATATTTCCTAAGATCGTTCTGGCCAAAACTATCGCTCCTTCCATTAATAAGTTGCAAACCTCAACTATTATATCACTAATAGTTGGACTCTTCAACTATTTAAACAAAAAAAAGCGGCGAAAGGTTTGATTTCGCCGTCTTGCCCTACATAATGGTTTATTGGATCGTAAACGTTGTATATAAATCCGGTTTGCCTAACAATTGCGCTGTCCTGTCATCTGGCTGACCGCCGCCGACATACACGCCATATTCTCCTTTTTCCACGATACGGGAACCATCATCCTGCACCGTCAGCAGGTCGTATGGAGTCAAGTCGAATCGGACTTCTTTTGTCTCTCCGGGAGACAGATGCAGCCGTTGGAAGCCCTTTAAGGACCATCTCGGTGTTTCTGTCGTCTTACTCTTATGGCTGAGATACAACTGCGCAACTTCATCGGAAGCCCGGTCCCCCGTATTCGTGACGAAGACGGTCGCTCCCTTTTCATCCGCTTTCAATCCTTCATAGGAAAATGTCGTATAACTTAAACCATAGCCGAATGGATACAGCGCCTCCTTCTCCATGTATCGGTAAGTACGTCCCTTCATAGAATAATCCGTGAATTCCGGCAACTCATCTGTAGTGCGGTAGAATGTGACAGGTAAGCGTCCCGCTGGGCTGAATTCACCCAAAAGCAGCTCCGCGGCGGCTTCTCCGCCTCTTGCCCCCGGATACCAGGTCTGTACGATCGCGTTTACATGTTCATCGGCCCAGCTCATGTCGATAGCAGAACCTGTCATCATAAGGAGAATGACCGGTTTTCCTTCGGCCGCCTTATAGACCGTTTCCAGAAGCTGCTGCTGATAGCCCGGAAGTTCCAGACCATACTTATCTCCACTGCCGAAGGCATTGGATTCATGCATTTCTTCCCCTTCGAGCGTCTCATCCAGACCCAGCACTACAACAGCGGCATCCGCATGCTTCACAGCCAGAATGGCCTCGGCAAATCCATCGCCCACATAGGTGCCATTGGGGAAGGAATCCGTCTTCCACAGATCACAGCCCTGCGCATAGATCACATTCTCCATGCCGAGTTTGTCCTCAAGACCTTCCAGCACGGTTACATACCGGGACGCGTCGCCATGATAATTGCCCATGAGCGCCGTCCGGTTATCAGCATTCGGTCCGATGACGGCCAGCTTCTGTCCTTTTTTAAGCGGCAGAGTTCCATCATTCTTCAACAGAACCATGGACCGGCGCGCCGCCTCCAGATTTACCTGGGCATGGGCCGGATCATTATTCTTCTCATAAGGGATCTGCGCGTAAGGTACGTTCTCGTCGAACATACCCAGTCTCATCCTTGTCGTATACAAGCGCACCAGCGCCTGATCGATCTGCTCTTCCGTGACCAAGCCTTCTTCATAAGCGATCTTCAGCTGCAGATAGACAACGCCGCAGTTGACATCGCATCCCGCTTCCAGTGCCATGGCCGCGGATTGAGGAGCCGTAGCCGTTACATGATGCCCGTTATGGAAATCCATGATCGCCCAGCAATCCGAAACGAAGTGTCCGTCAAAGTCCCACTGACCTCGCAGAATATCCCGGATCAAGGTCTTGGAACCGCAGCAAGGCTCTCCATTGGTCCGGTTGTAGGCTCCCATTACGGCCTCTACCTTGGCTTCCTTAACAAGAGCCTCAAAAGCCGGCAGATAGGTCTCCCAAAGGTCTTTCGGGCTCACCTCCGCGTCAAATTCGTGGCGGATCTTTTCCGGTCCGGAATGGACAGCAAAATGCTTGGCGCAAGCCGCTGTTTTCATATAGCGTTCATCATCGCCCTGCAGGCCTTTTACAAACGCGACGCCCATGCGGGAAGTCAGATAAGGATCTTCTCCATAGGTCTCATGACCGCGCCCCCATCTGGGATCACGAAAAATATTGACATTCGGCGACCAGAAGGTCAGTCCCTTATATATAGCCCTGTCCTCCAAAGAAGAAAAAGCATGATATTTCGCTCTTCCTTCCGTTGAAATGATATCTGCCACTTTCTGCATGAACTGATCATCAAACATCGCCGCTAAACCGATCGCCTGCGGGAACATGGTCGAAACACCTGCGCGGGCTACACCGTGCAGCGCCTCATTCCACCAGTTGTAAGCCGGAATGCCCAATCTTTCGATCGCCTGAGAGCGGAAAGTCATTTGCGTGAACTTCTCATCCAGCGTCATCTGGCTGACAAGTTCTCTGGCTCTTTGCTTGTAGGTATCATCGATATCTTTACGGATCATGAAGCAGCTCCTCCTTGGGATTTCTTAACGCCATTATAAAAAACACGTCGAACGGTGTCAATCTATAAATAAATGATTAAGATTTTTGATGTACTCGAATTGCTGCCTTTTAAACACAAAAAAACTGCTGCATATCAAATGCAACAGTTTTCAGTAGGGATGAAAGGACTCGAACCTTCGACTTCTACGATGTGAACGTAGCGCTCTAACCAACTGAGCTACATCCCCATGCGGATAGTGTGTTTATACCCAGGCTTTCTTCGCTTCGCTTTCGAAAGCCTGCCTTAACTCGCACTTTCGCACTTTCGTGCTTCGTGCTCGTTAAGGGGCGCTTAGCCTCAAAAGCAATGCGCCGCGAATGCGAGCATTCGCTTCTTATTGCTTTTGGTCTAAGCTTGGTATAAAAAAAGTGGAACTAAATGGACTCGAACCATCGGCCTCTACGATGTCAACGTAGCGCTCTAACCAACTGAGCTATAGTTCCATGCGTTTTTTGTTGCGCAAGAAGTATAATACTACAAAAGCAGGGATTTGTAAACCCCTGCTTTGAAAGTTTTTAAAATTTTTTTAGTGATGGAACAGGAGATCATGTCCTACCGTGGAGTAAAACAGCTCTCGCACGCGTTTTTTGTCTTTCGATTGACCCATAGCCCACATCAGTTTTGTGACGGCTGCTTCCAGGGTCATGTCGTAAGTTTCCATCAATTTGTATTGCTCTTTGGCAACGCGTCCTACCTGATAGACCGTCATGTCACTGCCCTCATGGATGACCTGGGTGGCCATAAGAAGGATCTTGCCTTCTTCATCCAGCTGGTTCAGAACTTCATCGAAGCTGTATTCGCCGATCCATGGAATACCGCCTACGCCGTAGCTTTCGATTATGAAACCGTCGAACGAGTCTTTTAGCTTCAACAGAACGCTGGGGTCCATGCCGGGGATCAGTTTAAAGACAAAGATCTTTTCATCTAACGTATCATAAAAACGTGGACTCCCAAAGGGTTTCAGTTCGCGGATATACTGGATGATCTGTCCATCCTGGATCACAGCCAGCTGCGGATAGTTGATGCTATCGAACGCATTATAGCTTTTGGTCCGCATTTTTCTGGCCCGTGTGCCATCGATGACGCGGCCGTCGAAGACCATACACACTCCGAAGGCATCATCCGAAGAGGCATAGCGTACGCTGTCTTCCAGATTGACCCGGGCGTCGGTGTTCTCCTCTTCGATCGGTTTCTGGGAGCCGGTCACGATGACCGGTTTGCGAAGGTTCTGACACAGATAGGATAAGGCAGCGGCACTGTAGGCCATCGTATCCGTCCCGTGGCAGATCACGAACCCGTCATATCGATCATAGTGATCCCGAATGGCTTCCATCATATGGATCCAGTGAGCGGGCTGCATGTTGGTGCTGTCCAGACTGAACAGCTGCAGAGTATCGACCTCCGCGATGTCCCGGATCTGCGGGACAAGAGCCAACAGCTCTTCCGAGGACAGCATCGGCATTAAGCCCTGCTCTGTCTTTTTACAGGCGATCGTACCGCCGGTCGCGATGATCAGGACTCGTTTCATTCTTTATACCTCATTGATGAGCTGCAAAAGCTCTGTCGGCTTTTCCGCCACGGCATAGGCTCCGTTATCCAAAAGTTCATCGATGGTCCGAAAGCCCCAGCTGGCACCGGCTGTCAGGCATCCGGCTGCTTTTCCTGTTTTCATATCGGTAGCGGTATCACCCACGTAGAGACATTTCTGCGGTTTAACACCCAGTTTCTCACAGATCATCAATACACCTGTGGGATCCGGCTTTCTTGGCAGGCCCTCATGCTGACCGATGATCAGGCTGAACAGATCCTCCGGGAAGAAGGTCTTCATAACGCCATCCACCTGCTCCTGAGGTTTATTGGAAAAGACCGTCATGGGGATCCCCCACTTTTTCAAACCTCCCAGAAGGTCCAGAATTCCATCGTAGAAAGCAGTCTTATAGGAAGGGTCCGCATCATACGCCGTCCGGTAATCGGTGTAGACTTTATCAAAATACTCCTCTTTCGACACTCCGACATGGTCCAGCATCCGCTCGATCAGAAGTTTGGCGCCTTCTCCTACCAAATATTTATACTCTTCCTGCTCGATGGGCGGAAGATCGTTTTTGCGCAATGCCAGATTGCCGTAATAAGCGATGGATGGGAGGGTGTTGAGCAATGTTCCATCCAGATCAAAGATCGCAGCCTGTATCATGTAGTTCCTCTTTTCATAGTGTAGATTTATACTGATCGTTTTATATTGTACTCTTTTTTAAACAGTAATGCAATTGTAATTGAATTTTTAACAGAGATGTTATAAAATGTACAAGGGACGCAATAGGCTTCTTTTTGTTTTGCGTCCAAATGGTTTTACCTTTATCAATTCATGTTTTCTTTGGAGGCATTTATGAAGAAGAAAGTGGAAGAACCTCTTGAGAAGATCCAGATCGAGCGGGTCACACCGCCTATCGAGCAAGGTCTGACGGATGCGCAAGTGCGGATCCGTTTGGAAAATGGTTACGCCAACACCATCCCGGAGGATACATCCAATTCTGTCAAACAGATTTTCAAAAGCAATATCCTGACATTTTTTAACCTGCTGTTCTTTATCCTGGCCGGCTGCATCATCGCGGTCGGGTCTTACAGCAACCTTATGTTCATGCCGGTCGTTATCATCAATATCGTCATCGGTATCGTACAAGAACTGCGGGCTAAGAAAGTCATCGATCAGTTAACGGTGCTCTCGGCTCCGCAAGCTACGGTCGTCAGGGGCGGTCAAAGACAGATGATCCCTGTTGACCAGCTCGTGATCGACGATCTGATCGTATTAGGTTCCGGCAACCAGATCCCAGCGGATGCGGTCGTGCTCAATGGCCAGGTCCAGGTCAATGAATCTCTCATCACCGGTGAGTCTGATGAAGTGACCAAGGGCGTGGATGATGAGCTGTTCTCCGGCAGTTATGTCGTTTCCGGTTACTGCATCGCCGTTCTGCAGAAGGTCGGTGTGGATTCCTTCGCATCCCGTCTGACCCAGGAAGCCAAGCAGAAGAAAAAGCGCACTCAGTCCGAGATGATGAAGTCTCTGACCCGCTTGATCCAGGTGATCGGTTTCCTGATCATTCCCTTGGGACTCATCGTTTTCTATCGTTCCTGGAAGGTCCTTGGCAATCCGCTGCAGGATTCCGTCGTCTCGACAGTCGCCAGCCTCATCGGTATGATCCCGGAAGGTTTGTATCTTTTGACCAGCGTTGCCCTGGCCGTCAGTGTCATTCGACTGGGCCAGAAGAAAACACTGGTCCACGATATGGGCTGTATCGAAACGCTGGCCCGTGTGGATACCTTGTGCGTCGATAAGACCGGTACCATCACGGAGCCGGATATGAAGGTCATAGACCTAAAGCCCATCGGAGCCATGAATGATTCTGAACTGCGTCATGTGCTTGGTTCCGTGACCGGTGCTCTTCCGGCGGAAAATGTGACCATGCAGGCTCTGAAAGCCGAGTATGACATTCCTTCTCCGCGGCGCGCTTCCTCTATCCTTCCCTTCTCCTCTGTCACAAAATGCAGTGCTGTTTTCTTTGAAGAAAATGAAAACTATTATATCGGCGCTCCGGAATTTCTGATGCCGGATATGGATGAGAGCCTGAAAGCCATCCAGGAAAGCTACGCCGGCGAAGGCAAGCGTGTCCTGCTTTTCGCCCGCACCAACGAAGCCTATCACGGTTCTCTTCCGCAGGCGCCTGAGCCTCTGGCCTTCATCACCTTGATGAACCCGATCCGCGCCCAGGCTCCGGATACCTTCCGCTATTTCACTGAACAGGGAGTCGATATCAAGGTCATCTCCGGTGATAATCCGCTTACGGTATCCATCATCGCCAGGCAGGCCGGTATTCCTCATTCCGAAGCCTATGTCGATGCCACGACCCTGGTCAATGACGAATTGATCGAACAGGCCATGGAGACCTATACCGTCTTTGGACGTGTCACCCCTGAACAGAAACGTCAATTCGTGGTCGCGCTCAAGAAACATGGACATACCGTTGCCATGACCGGTGACGGTGTCAATGACCTGTTAGCTTTGAAGACCGCGGACTGCAGCGTGGCTATGGCTTCCGGCAGTGACGCCGCGGCCCAGGTCTCGCATCTGGTCCTTCTGGAATCCAACTTTGAGGCTATGCCCTCTGTCGTGGCGGAAGGCCGACGGGTGGTCAATAACATCGAACGGGCCGCGTCTCTGTTCCTGGTCAAGAATATCTTCTCCTTCTTTATCACTCTTCTGGCTTTGTTCATTCCGATGACGTATCCGCTCACGCCGTTACAGCTTTCTCTGATCAGTTCCTTAACGATCGGTGTGCCGTCCTTCTTCCTGGCACTCGAGCCAAACACGAACCGCGTTACCGGTCATTTCTTAAAAAATGTTCTGTTCCGCGCTATGCCGGCGGGTCTTACCAATCTGTTCCTGATCACAGGTACGTTGCTTTTCGCCTATGCCTTTAAGATCCCGGAGGATCAGGCTTCCACGATCTGCGTGATCGTAATGGGCTATGTCGGATTCCTCTTCCTGTACCGCGTATGCTCTCCGTTCAATCTGAAGCGTGCTGTGCTTTGGGGGCTTCTCCTTACCGTTTACCTGGTCGGCATCCTGTTCTTTGGCTCTTATTTCAACCTTGTCTCTCTGAGCCTGGGCAGCTGGCTGGTATTCGTCGTATTCATGCTTTTAGCCCTGCCTTCCATCCGGTTTATCACCCATGTTATGAACATCGGAGCCGGCATCTGGAACAAGCATATGACGCCGGCTCTGGCCCGTCTTCGTGCCAAATGGAACGAACACTGAGCATTAATGATTTTAACATAAAAAACTCTGTCCGACCTGTTCACACAGGCTGACAGAGTTTTTATTTTGTTCTTGTTTCTCAGGCTGAGATCTCCTTATAGCGGAAGTTCGTAAAGTAAACGAACAGGGCCAGCAGCGTCACGATAAAGATCACAACGATCGACGTGATAGCTGAGGGATATGGCGCGACCCATGATCCCTGGATATACTGGATCAGGTTCAGGTTGCCAAACAGCAGGTACCGCAAAGCTTTCGCCGGATAGATATATTCGTACAATGCCTGAAAGATCTGCGCGCCGGCCAGAGACAGGACCAGCATGATCAAGCCCGGTCCGGAGGCAGACTCGGTGATCGTAGAGAACATGAGCGTAATGACGATCATGACGACGATCTTCAGTGCCTCTAACGCGTAATTCATAAAGATATACGTGTGGAACGGGAACTCGATGATGTTGTTGCGCAGGTTCGATACGTAGGACGGCAAGGCGCCGGTACTGAGCGAGCTGCCGATCGTCTGGTTACTGAACAGCAGTCTGCCCGCGATCATGCCGAAAACAGGCGTTAAGACGGAAAAGATCGCGGCCACGCACAGACAGGTGATCAGTTTGGAAGCAGCTATCGTAGTGCGGGAATACGGGCTGAGAAGCAGCTGGCGGATCGTACCGCGCGTAAACTCCCGGGACATGATCGTAGCGCTTAGCAAGACACAGACCGCCATGACGACCAGCATCATATTCTTTAAAGATAAGAGATAGGAACTGTAGGTGACCGTGTTGGCATTGGCTGCCATGGTCTCATAGACCGAAAGCGGGATCGTGTCATTCTTTAAAGCAAATTCATTGATCCGGATGCGTCGTTTGGTCCAGGTATATTGACGGCTCTTGACCTCTTCGGTCATATTTTCGGTATAGGTCTCATCATACTGGAAGCGGGCCAATGCTTCTTTTTCATTTGCCAGCTCCTCGATCGCGACGCTCTTCCACTGGTCCACCGCTCTGGGCGGAGTCTGATATTGAATATACAGCTTCCAGCTTTCGATCTCGATATCCATGAGGACCTGATCCAACGTGGACATATTGCTGTAATTCTGCGCGTATTGCGTCTGCAAAAGTCCTAACTGCTCCTGAGAATAGGTCATATAATCATTCTCTTCGACCATCCTCATTTGCACATCACATTGGTTGGTCAGGCGCTGGATCCACGTCGCTTTGGAATCATAGGAACCGGAAGAATCTGTAAAGCCATAATCTTTTGGATCCTGGCCGGCATTCAAAAGGCTTATGATATTTTGATTAGTATAATACCGGCTCAGAACATCGCTTCTCCAGTCCCAGACAGCGATCTTATGATCGACCATGTATTGCAGGCGGTCGATCGTAGCCTGCGAAGAAAGGATGGCGGATTGCATTTCCAGCTCCGTATCCCACTGGATACTTTCGATCTGGGCCATGTAGGCTTTTTCTTTTTCCAGCTGTTGCTCTACGATATCCTGATCGGTCCGGTTATCTGCCATGAAATAATAAACGCCGGTATAGATGCTCAGAGCCAGGCTGACGATGACGAAGCTGACAAGGAAGAAATGTCTCCGATGCAGCTTTAAGAATTCATTTCGGATCAAGCGTATCATGACTTATCCTCCTGCATCAGTTCCAGGAAATACTCCTCCAGAGGTTCTCTGTTTATCGCGATCTCATACACATCGATCTCATTGAAGATCAATGTCCTGTTCATCTGCGGTACCTGAAGGTTCTCTCCCGTAATGACCAATTCATCATTCTCCTGGCGGATGGAGATATCATCAAACAAGGATTCCAGGATCTCTACCGCCTGCTCCGGTTGTCCGACCCGAATACGGACACGGACGCGGTTTGGATCGAGCAGTTCATGGGAACTTAGGTCCGCGATAAAACGTCCGTTCTTCATGATGATGATCCGGCTGCACAGCATATCCATTTCAGAAAGGATATGGCTGGAGACCATGATGCAGACACCCTCCTGGGCCAGTTTTTTCAAGATCTCACGCAGTTCTCTGATCCCCACAGGGTCCAATCCATTGGTCGGCTCATCCAGGATCAAAAGCTTTGGCTTTGGCAAAAGGGCCTGCGCCAGGGCCAGCATGTGCTTCTGCCCGGTGGTATAGGAACTGACTTTATTCCGGATACAGGATTTCAGACCGGTCATATCCGTTACTTCCCGAATGCGCTCTAAGGAAACATCCGGGTACAGCCTGGCGGTCATCATCAGATGATCCAGGCCGGACATGTATTCATAATGTGTGGGATCTTCCAGGATGGCGCCTACCCGGTTGCCAGGCTTGCGAAAGATCTCGGAGATATCTTTGTTCTGGATCCTGATAGACCCTTCTGACAGGTGAAACAGGCCTAAAATGAGTTTGATCAAGGTAGACTTGCCGGATCCGTTCGGACCGACCAGTCCAACGATCTCCCCCGGATACAGATCACAGCTGCAATGGTCGATCACCATGCGCGATCCATGATATCGGGAAACATTGTCTAATTGCAGAACCGCATTTTCAGCCATCTGACTTCCTCCTTGCCTGTCTGGATTTTGTGATCAGGAAACTGACCCCGGCTGCCATGACCAGCGGGAACAGGATCGCAAACAGGATCCCCATATTCAGGGAATCTTGGAAAAGTCCGGAAACAAAACCGATATAACCGGGAGCCAGCGCGCAGCCCACATCCCCGGCCAGGGCCAGAAGCGCGAACATCGCCGTACCGCCCAGCGGAATGGCTGCAGAAGAAAGACTTAAGGTGCCCGGCCACATGATACCGACCGCAAACCCGGTGAATCCGCAGCCTAAAAGGGCGATAAACGGGTTCTTGGAGAAAACAGCGATCAGATACGTAATGATACACAAAACACTGCTTCCGAGAATAAACCCGTGCAGGGATAACTTATCAGACAATTTCGCGTAGATCAGGCGCGAGGTTCCCATCAAGACCGCGAACATGCAAGGCCCCAGGAGATCTCCCACCGATTTGCTGACCTTAAGTCCCGATTCCGCAAAGGCGGATGACCACTGGCTCATTCCCATTTCGGAGGCGCCGGCGGCCAGCATAAGGACAAAGAACAGCCAGAACTCTTTCATGCGCATGAGGCCGGTAATAGAATGGCCCTTGCCCTCTTCCGTAAGATGGCCGATCGGAACCACCATAAAGTAAAAGATGTTGCAAAGCGGTACCAGCGACCACAGCATAGAAAGGATCTTCCAGTTCTTGATCCCGAAAAGAGCAAAGAACGCGGTGGAGATCAATACCATCAGGACATGGCCCCAACAGTAAAAGGAATGCAGCAGGCTCATGTTGCCTGACTTCTCCTCTGTAGGACAGGCCTCTACGATAGGGCTGACAAGGACTTCGATAATACCGCCGCCCGTAGCGTACAGGAAGATCGCAAGCAGCAATCCGATGTAGGGATCCGGGAACCATCCGGGAAGGAACGCGAGGCCATTCAGACCCAGGAACATAAGGATATGAGAAGCCACCAGCAACCGCCTGTAGCCGATCTTGTCTCCCCATCGTGCGATCAGAAAATCCATGCACAGCTGGATCACAAAATTGAACGTAGCCAACAGGCCCAGCTTTTGCAGTGAGATCCCAAAATTGGTATAGAACATCACGAATAAAAGCGATGTGAAATTGTTCACGATCGCATGTGACATGTAAGATATATAGCTGGCTCTCAGTGTATGTTTATAATGGGTAAGCCTCTTCATAAAGAAAGTTTTCTCCATTCCTCTTTTTACTTCTGATTTCATTATATACCCTATTTTCTCTGTTGACAATGACTAAATTATTCGTTATAATACGTCATGATTCTGTGTTCATATGTTTCAAAAGCAATGAAAAGAAGAAGTACTGTGCGGCAGAACTTACAGAAAGAAGCCGGTTGATGAGAGGATCCAAGCACTCACCGCACATGGAATACATCTTAGAGCTTCGCACCGAAATCATTTTTGACGGTAGGCTGCGACGGGCTTCGCCCGTTATCGCGATAGCGTATCAAGGTCCTGACCCGGTACGCGATAAGGCAGTGTCCCGTAAGGGCGCTGTGAACGCAAGGTGGTACCACGAGAATTATCCCGTCCTTCTATGTAAGGGCGGGTTTTATTTTTTGAAACGGTCTGCACAGAAAATACTCTTTTAAGGAGAATGAATATGGGAATCTATGAAGAATTACAGGCTCGCGGCCTGATCGCTCAGGTTACTGACGAGCCCCGCATCCGTGATCTGGTCAATAGCGGTAAAGCGGTCTTCTACATCGGCTTTGATCCGACGGCTGACAGTCTGCACGTTGGTCACTTCATGGCTCTGTGCCTGATGAAGCGTTTGCAGGAAGCCGGCAACAAGCCGATCGCTCTGCTCGGCGGCGGAACCGGTATGATCGGCGATCCGTCCGGCAAGACGGATATGCGTCAGATGCTGACCAAAGAGCAGATCCAGCACAACATCGACTGTTTCAAAGTCCAGATGAGCAAATTCATCGACTTTTCCGATGGCAAGGCACTCATGGTCAACAACGCAGACTGGCTGCTGGATCTGAACTATGTCGAGCTGCTGCGCGAAGTCGGTCCTCACTTTACTGTCAATCGCATGCTGGCTGCCGAATGCTACAAGCAGCGCTGGGAAAAGGGTCTGACCTTTATCGAATTCAATTACATGATCATGCAGGCCTATGATTTCTACAAGCTTTACACTGATTACGGCTGCAACCTGGAATTTGGCGGTGATGACCAGTGGAGCAACATGCTGGGCGGCACCGAACTGATCAGACGCAAGCTCGGCGCCGACGCCCACGCCATGACGATCACTCTGCTGACCGACTCACAGGGCAAAAAGATGGGCAAGACCGCCGGAAACGCCGTCTGGCTCGACGCGAACAAGACCTCTCCGTACGATTTCTACCAGTACTGGAGGAACGTCGGCGACAGCGACGTGCTCAAGTGCATCCGCATGCTGACCTTCATACCGGTGGACGAGATCGACGAGATGTCAAAGTGGGACGGCAGCATGCTCAACCGCGCCAAGGAGATCCTTGCGCACGAGCTCACCGAGACCGTTCACGGCAAGGAGGCGGCAGACGCCGCCGAGGCATCCGCCAGGGCGCTCTTCGGGGCGGGCGACGGCGCCGAGGTCCCCACAGCACTGATCCCGGAGTCCGACCTTCAGGCCGACGGCACCGCCGACATCCTCACGATGCTCGTTGGAGCCGGCCTCGTATCCTCCCGCTCGGAGGCGAGACGGGCCGTCGAACAGGGCGGAGTCACCGCCGACGGCGAGAAAGTCACCGACATCAGGGCGTCGTTCTCAGGCGAAAAGCTCCGTGACGGCATCCTGCTCCGCCGGGGCAAGAAAGCATTCAAGAAGCTCATGCTGAAATGATCTCCCGCCAAGGGAAAAAACATCCCGGAAGGTTCAAGCCTTCCGGGGTGTTTTTTGTTCCGTCCCCTGTTTTATGATCCGCCGCCCGGCGCGTTCTTCCTGTTTCTGTGCTCCCTGTACATCTTCTCGAAGGTATAAACTTCGAAGAGGATCAGGAAAAGCGGAGCCAGCGCGCTGACAAAGGCGACCGCGACAGCCCCCGCGGTGATGTCGCACAGGCCGGTCACGAACGAGATATACTCAAACAGACAGACGGCGATCACGGCGGCCGCGCTTATCTCCCATCCTCGCACGAAGAGGTGCGTCAGGGCGAGATTGAAAACGAGAAGAATGAGCAGCATCAGCGACGCCGGGAGATATCCGAAGAAGTATTCGAACACCATCATCGCCGCGGAGGT
>ONBQ01000072.1 GCA_900316145.1 uncultured Eubacteriales bacterium | reverse complement strand
TAACGCCGCTGTCATCATAGGAAGCCAGCGTGTAACCCGTGAAGGTGATATTCAGAACTTCTTCCTCACCCGGAGCAAGTTCTTTTGTCTTGCCATAGCCGACCAGGACACGCGCCGGTTGACCCAGTGTTCCCTGCGGTTTCTCAGCGTAGACCTGGACCACTTCCTTGCCCTTCGCATCACCGGTATTCGTGACGCGGACTTTGACCCGGATCTCGGAATCGATATCGATGCCCCTCGCGTAAACACCCAGCGTCTCCACTTCAAAAGTGGTATAGGTCAGGCCAAAGCCAAAGGGATAGAGCACCTTGTCCTTCGCGAAGGTCTCAAAATAACGATATCCGACGTAGATATCCTCTTCATAGATATTCTCTTTCGGATCTCCATAATTCCTGGTGGAAGGATAGTCATGGATGTCATAGGCGATGGTATCCGGCAGCTTGCCAGAAGCAGGGACCGCACCGGAGAGAACATCCAGAACCGCGTAACCGCCTTCCTGGCCGCCCTGCCATACATACATGACAGCCTGCGGCTTATACTGCTCGACCCACTTCATATCCATGATGTTGCCCGCATTCAGCAGCACCACGGTCTTTTCAAACGCGCCGGTGACCTTCTCGATCATGCGCTCTTCTTCTTTGGTAAGCAGATAGCTGCCCTCTTCGATGAGGTTGTCCCGGTCCTCACCGGCGGTACGGCCCAGGATGATGACAGCCACATCCGAGGAAGCTGCCGCTTTTTCCACGATCTCATCCGTGATCGGCATTTCCTTCTGGAACCATGGTTCGGCTGCCCAGCCCTGTCCCTGATCAAAGGGATGGTCCTTCAGCCACGCCTCATAGGTGCCCTTAAGTTCTTCATCCAGGCAGTAATCTTCACTCTCTTCCAATGCATCCAGGATACTGACGGTTCTCTTAACATTGACCATGCCGCCGGAGCCGGTCCCGCTCTTGTAGTAGTTGAACTGGCTGCGCCCGAACAGTGCGATCTTCGTGCCCTTGGCCAGAGGCAGCACCTTGCCCTCGTTGCGTAACAGCACGGCGCCTTCCGCCGCCGCCATTCTGGCACAAGCCGCGTACTTCGTAAGATCATAGATATTACTCATGGTATCCTCCTTGGTTTTACGTAAATGTCTGCGTCCATTATAGCAGTTGGACCGCCGTTTTTCTACAGGTTGGAGAAATTTTTAAAGTGTCCATCAGGACCGGCGCTTAAGCGGGTTATTGTACTCTAACATCTGTCCCTCTGACTACTTGATTCAAAGGCTTCCAGTGACAAAAATCAGGTAATGGCCCCTTCAAAGCAACAAAAAAGGACCCTTTCGGATCCTTTTTCAAAGTCTTTCTTACTCCATCGGCTCTTCTGTCGGCAGATCGGTGATCGCGTCCTTGTTGGCGCAGAAGCTGCAGATGCGGGTACGGCCGGCGGCGATGGCTTCTTCGACTGTGCCGTAGGTCAAGGTCTCGGTGTTGTTCAAAGCACCGCAATCCTCATGCGTGTGATACACGCGGCCATAAGGCGCCCAGAAGACGTTCGCGTCACCCAGCTCTTCGATCGCAGCCTGCTGCTGTTCCTGAGAGACGGGGTTGAAGTCGATACCGGACATGCCGCCAAGCAGCAGCGCGATGACCGCAACGATGGCGGTGATGGTCTTGGTCTTCTTGTCCATGTTCTTGTCTGTCAGGACGATGATGATCAGGGGCACGAAGCAGATCAGGGCCACGATAACGCCCATGTTGTTCCACAGCCAGAACAGGGTCGGATTCTTTTCGGACGCCGGCTTGATGTGGTTGGCCTTTTTCCAAAGCTGAGAGCCGATAACGACGCAGATCAGATCCAGCACGATCAGGATGATGAGGGTGGGCAGGTTGAGCTGCAGCTTATAAACGACGGTGCGGCGGACCAGCACCAGGGCGATGATCTCAAAGATCAAGGCAATGATCCAAAGGATAACAGCGGCGGCGCGGTACGCACCGGCATTGCCGACGGGTTTGGCCTGCTGCAGGGTATGGGTTGTCTGCTGCGGCTTTTCCGTGGAAGGTTTGCCATTGGAACCGGCTTGTACAAAATTATGGGGTTTTTTGTTTGCCATAGTTTCCTCCTATTGAACGAATGATCTTATCGTTACTATACAACTTTTAGGAACTTCTTGCAAGTCTTTTTGCTCATCCCTTAGGCTGTGCAACAGCCGGGACCTGCGGCCCCTGTTCCGGCCGTTTTTTGTGACTCGCGATGAAGTAGACCGAATCAAAGATCGCGATCACGATCAGGATGATGCCTGTCACGATCCACGCGGTCTTCTCCTTGGAATACGTATTCATGACCAGAAGCAGGCAGAACAAAGTAGTCATCAGGAAACTGATCGCCATTAAGTACCAGTACCGCTGACGGGCCCGGATCGCGTCGACCGTGATCTGCAGCTTCAAAAAGGCCAGCAGCATCAGGATCAGGCCATAGATCAAAGTAAGCTTCGCGATCTCCTGCAGCAGGTAATCCCTGTGAAGGATGGCCAGGACGCCCAGTGTGATGCCTGCCGCGCCGGCAGAAAATTTCCACGTCATCATGGCTTCCTCCTTGGGAAGCCGGATATAGCTGATCATGTTCAACAGACCGGAGATCACGAACAGGATACCCACCGCTACGATGACAGCCATGGTAAAGCCCTCCGGGCTGACCAAAAGCAGGATCCCCAAAGCCAGCTCGCAGACAGCCAGCAGCAGGGTCGTGCTGATCTTCTTCATTAAATTACGCATAAAAACCGCCTCCTGCACCTATCGTACCGCAAAACGAAACGATATGCAAGAGGCGAATTCTTTACCGCAGGCGCACAAAGACATGCATGGCTTTTTCTTCTTCTGTCAATTCGTCCGGATCCCATGTGGTACCTCCATAGGCGACCCAGCCGGAGGGGCTTACATACAGATACATCGGCTTATCCAGGTCCTCCTCCCGGACCTTTACCGCAAAGGTGAACTGCCGGGCCTGCCCGGGCTCCAGCTGAACGAAATACATGTTGGTATCGCCCGGAAAATCCATCGGGGTGAACAGGCCATCCATCAAGGTCAGCTCCCTTAGGACATACTCATCCTCACTCTTCACGACCGTCTTCAGCCCCTGGGCTACTAAGGCCTGTGTCAGACCGCCGAAATCCACCGGATCGTGTTTTTCTCCGGCCCGAAGGCTTAAAGTATAGAATACGAGCCGCTCCCCTTCTTCACAGATATATCCGGCCAGCATCTCTTCATCCGTCTCTTCGAACTCCACGGGAAGACTGATCCCGCCCTCTGCGAAATCCGTGACCGCGATATAGAGATCCTGCACATTATTCCCCACTTGTTGAAAGAAGTGATACTCCTCGTTCAGACCATAGATCCCGGCCGTAAAGGCCTGAAGGACCTGATCTGTCTGCTCAGCCGGTACCGCTTCAGCCGCAAGGATCTTTTCGGTTTCGGCCGGATAGACGTGCAGAATGATAGGCTCTTCTTCAGGCTCTTCTTCAGGCTCTTCCACTGAAACAGAGGGTAGGCTCTCCTCTTCCATGTCCTCTGCAGGATACCGATGCATACAGGCGGTGGCCTCGATCATAAAGATCAAGGCCACTAACCATACTCCCCTTTTCCTATTATTCCGCTTCAACCACGATCCAGTTTTCTTCATCCAGATGTGTCCCCCGCGTGATTTGTTTAACCGTGCGGCTTACGGTGTCGATCTCGAAGCAGATCTCGCCGCCGGCGGTCTTGGCTTTAACCCGCACGATACCATCGTTATAGAGATACGCGTCTGTTTCTCCCGACGCCACGCTTTCTTTGATGTATTCCAGATAGGTGGGGTCTCCGTCGGCGCGTACGCGGATGTTGATCGGCTCCAAAGTCACTTCACTGACTGCCAGGCCTAAGTTCTCAGCCGCTGCTTTCGCCAGCATTTCAGGCCCGCCTTCTACCGCAAATTTACGTCCCTCCTCCAGATACGCATCGAGCGCCGAAGTATCCAGTCCTTCCGCCTCGCCCCACAGGATCAGCTTGATGACCGTTTCACCGGAAAGGGTCTCCTGGTACGGCGCGATCTCCAGCCATTCGCCCGTGATCGCATCCAGATACACATAGCCGATCGCATTCACATGGGACCAGACTTCATACTCCGCCCGGCCGCCATAGTACGCTTCCTGTTTGGCAGTGTTGGCCGGATAATACTGTACGCCCCAGCCTCCGGAAGCTTTCTGCCCGAAAAGGGCTTCTACGCTTTCAGCCGCCAGGTCTACCGCCTGCCCATAAGAGATCTCCGCATCGGAAGGCTCCGCCAGTTCGGACGCCGCATCGTTCAGAGGCTCCGCGCCGATGGTCATACCACCGGCCGTCTCATATAAATACGTAGGGAAGAAGCGATAGCCCAGACCGTTCGGCGTATTGACTTCATCGATCCACTCCTCTTCCTCCTGGTCTTCTTCCTGCACGAAAACATCGGCTTCGTGGAATTCCGGTACATCTGCCCATGTCAAGGCTTTCCAGCCGGTATCTTCCGCCGCTGTCTCTTCCGGCGCGGCTTCCTCTTCCCCAGTCTCTGCCTCTTCCAAGGTCTCGGCCTCTACGGTCGGGATCTTTCCCAGTCCGGCCGAGCATCCGCCCGCGATCATCGTCAGGCTAAGAAGTGCTGCCAGGCACAGGATCCATTGCTTCTTCATGATCATCACTCCTTTGTTTTTATCTATCCTTCGAAGGATGATACTATCGTAACCTCTGCATGTTGCCGGATCATCATCAGGTTGTTGCCAGGTTGTAAAAGATCACGCGGACTGTCGTTCCTTTTCCAGGAGCACTGTCCACCTCGATCCGGGCTTCATGCGCTTCGACGATCGAATGACACAGCGCCAGGCCCAGTCCGGCTCCGCCTTCTGCCCGTGAGCGGGCCTTATCCGCCCGGAAGAAGGGCCGTCCCAGCTGGGAAACGGTCTTTTCATCCATGCCGCGGCCGTTGTCCCGGATCATAAGCACGGCACTTTTTTCTTCTTTATAACATGAGAGCCGCACAGCACCGCCTTCATCACAGGCCTTGATCGCATTGTCGATGAGGTTGATGCACAGGCTTTCCAGCAAGGTCGATTCTCCCAAAATGAGCGGCGTTTGCCGGTAGTCTTCTGTCAGCTGCACCTGATAGGTGTCTGCCTTGGTCCGCAGAGTATCTGCCGCGGAGGAAAGGATCTGCTCCAAAGAAACTTTGGTCAATTCCAGCGGATCGTGCCTCAGCACCGATAGTTTCAAAAGCTGCTCCGATAGCCGCAGCAACCGGTCGCTTTCGCGCTGGATGGTCTGTGTCGCCTGGAAACGGGTCTCATCATCCGGATCCGTGCGCTGCAGCAGGAACGCATAGCCCTTGATGGCGGTAAGCGGTGTCCGCATTTCGTGGCCCAGATCGTCGATCATCAGCTGCTTATTCTCTGCCTCCTGCTTAAGCTCCTCCATCTGCGTTTCCAGATGCCCCGCCATCGTATGCAAGGTACGGCCCAGGTCCCCCAGTTCATCCTTTCGCGTTAATGTCTTTCCGGCGCTCTTCTTTAGATCTCCTTCTCCGATAGCCCGGGCTGTCTGTTCCAGCTCCCGGATCGGTCGATTCAGGCGGCGCAGCACGAACCAAAGCCCCAGCGCAAAAGCCAACGTTAACACGACCGCCAACAGCAGGTACCGGACGATGGTCTTATGCCAGCCTTCGTAAAAATCCTCCATGTCCGAGGCCAGAGCGAAGGACACATCCCGGATCTCCCCGGTAAAGGTGGTCTCGGCATACAAAAGCCGCCTTCCGTCCTGATCCTTGACCACCTGCCAGGAGCGGAACCCGGGATCCGGCTTCTTTATCGCCTCTCGGTCGCTTAAAGCGTAATACACCGCTGTCCCGTCCTCCGCGAAGAATCGCAGTCCTTGTCTCAGGCTTCGCTCATGGTACAGGTCCATCAAGTCATCCATCGCTTCCGGATCCCGCTGCCGGACCGCCTCCACATCCGCCTTCAGCTGCTCGGCCAAGGTATGCTGCGTATACAAAAACGATTCTGTCCGGGCCTTGAAATTAGCCCGCACGCTGATCTGGGCAAAGGCGGCAAATCCTCCAAACAGGCAAAGGATGAACAGCAGCAGTACTGCTATATACAGCCGCTGCCAGTATTTTAAGGCACGCGTTTTCATCGTTTCGTATTCAGACGGTAGCCTACTTTATACACCGTCTGGATCTCCTCCTCCAGATTCAGTTTGCGCCGCAGCCTCTGGATGTGCACATCGACGGTCCGGGTGTCCCCCTCATAGTCATATCCCCAGGCCTGCTCCAGGATCTGATCGCGGGTCAACGCCAGATTACGGTTGATGATCAGCATCTCCAGCAAGGCGTATTCCTACGGGGTAAGATCCATCTCTTTCCCTTTCAGATAGACCTGATGGGATCTCATATCCACTCGCATATCCTTCAGTTCGAATATTTCCTGATCCTTGTGCGTGCGCCGCAGCACATTCTCTACCCGGGCCAGGACTTCCAGCATCTCAAATGGCTTGATGATATAGTCCTCTGCCCCCATGCGCAGGCCTTTCAGACGGTCTTCCAGACCGGTCCGGGCCGTGATAAAGATGACGGGTACTTCTTCTTTTATTTTTTCCATGATTTGAAACCCATCCATATCCGGCATCATGATATCCAGCAGAACCAGATCCGGTCTTTCCTCCTGGATATAATGTAAGGCTTCCCTCCCGTTAAAAGTCTGCACCGGCTTATGTCCCACCAGACGCAGGTTCGCCGCGATCAGTTCATTGATCGATCGTTCATCTTCCGCGATCAGGATCGTTGCCATTCGTTTGCCACCTCCCATACTACCATATCATTTCCATGTTGCGATCTTGTAAACAGGAAAATAAAAAAGGAGCCCCCTTTGCGGTGACGGCTCCCTCTGACATTTTACGCTTTTGCCTGCATCCAATCCTTCAGGTACGCGAAGACTTCTTCTTTATTCAGTTCGTTCAGCACTTCATGCCGGTCACCCTCAAACAGCTTGAGCGTCACATCCTGAATGCCCGCGTCCTTGAACATCTGGAAAGCTGTTTTGACACCTTCTCCGTTGTTGCCGACCGGATCCTTGTCGCCAGAGATGAACAGGATGGGCAGGTCTTTCGGCACCTTGGCCACGTTTTTCGGATCATTGTCGAACTTCGTGGATGAGATGAGGCCGATGTAGCCGTTCAGGGAGAACATGTAGGTGCACTTCGGATCGCTGTAATACTTTTTGACGATGGCCTCATCATGGGTGAGCCAGCTGTTGGACGGATCCTTGCCCGTCATATCATACACCTTGTAAGGCGCGCCGAAGGTCATGCCTGCCATAAAGGAACTGCGATAGTCTCGCCCCTTGATCCTGGCCAGCATTTTGGCCATGGCAAGACCCGCCTTGATGGTACCGTTCTTTTCCGAACCGGTTCCCATGATGATGGCACCGTTCACGCCTTTTAGCTCTGCCGCCTTGACCGCCAGGTATTTGCGCAACATATAGGAGCCCATGCTATGGCCCAGGATATAATAAGGAACATCCGGCTGCTCCTCTTTTACATGCTTGTAGTTGGTGAACATATCCTCCACCATGATGTCGCTGGGATCATCCGCATGCATGATGCCCCACTCCTCCGGGCCTTTTACGGAATCACCGTGGCCGATGTGGTCATGCCCGTAGACCGCGTACCCCTGGGTCGTCAGATACTCCGCGAACGGGGTATAGCGCTCGATGTATTCGACCATGCCGTGCACGATCTGCAGCACCGCTTTGACCGGGCCTTCGTCCGGTAACCAGCGCACCGCGTGAATGGTGGAAACATGATCTGCTGAGGGAAACGTATACACTGTTTTCTGTGCCATTATTGTCTTACTCCTCCGTATTTTTCTGCCTTGATTATATCGCGGTTTGGACTGCTTGGCAATGCTTGTCTTCACCTTGACATCTATGATATAATTGATTTAGTCTGTCAGCAGACTGAATCGATGCAGAAAGGAAACAGCAAGATGAAAGCACCTTTTTCACCTTTCCTGAACGGTCTTGCTCCGAAGATGCGGGCTCTGGTCGAGGATCTGAGCCAGACGTTTGACTATGTCAGCGTCCTGTCCACGGATTCCGTCGGATTCCGCCTGTCGATCTCCCAGCGCAGCAAGAGCGTTTCCAGTACCAACATGACCACCGAACGTGGCAATGTGGTGCGCGTATATAAAGATGGGCAGTACAGTGAATATGCCTTCAACGACGTGCCGGAGGAAACAGGCGCCCTGGCCGCCTCCATCCGCGAAGAGCTGGATAAGCAGTTCGCCGTCCTTCGCCTGACCGGCACGAAGAAATATGACACTCCCAAACTTTCCGACGAACCGCTCGAACTGTTCGTGGAGAAGGAGACCGGCCGCCTGCCGGAGGACGAGGACATGGCGCCTCTGGTCGAGACCATGACCGCCCTGTCCGACCGCGGTATGGAGATCATTCCCCGCGCCTTGGACTGCATGCTGAGCGCCACCTCCACCCACATTTCCAAGATGTTCATTACGAAAAACCGCTTCCTGCGCCAGTCCTACGTATATACGGAAGGAACCTGCGCCGCCTACGCTCCGAATGACAACGGCGAGATCAAGTTCTTCTACGAAGGCGTGTCCGGTCTGGGCGGTCCCGAGATCCTGGACGGCTTGAAGGATAAGCTGGAAGAAGCTCCGAAGACCATGAACGAGCTTCTGAACTCCAAGAAGATCGTTCCCGGCGAAT
>ONBQ01000073.1 GCA_900316145.1 uncultured Eubacteriales bacterium | reverse complement strand
TCCGGAACCATCCAGGAACCGCCGCAGCAGATAATGCGCGGGAAGGCCAGATAGTCGCCAAGGTTCGAAGCATTGATCCCGCCCGTCGGCATGAAGGAGAGGCTCGTATAAGGAGCGGCCATCGCTTTAATGGCTTTGACGCCGCCATTCGGCTCCGCAGGGAAGAACTTGACGGTATCCAGACCCAGTTCCAGCGCCTGCTCCATGTCAGAGGGAGAGGAGGTGCCGGGCACGACAGGAATGTTTTTGGAGAGGCAATAGGAAACGATGCGGGGGTTCAGGCCGGGACTTACGATAAAAGCGGAGCCCGCTTCTACAGCGGCATCTACCTGCTCAGTCGTAAGCACCGTGCCGGCGCCAACGATCATTTCCGGAAAAGCTTCTGTAATGCGGCGGATGGCTTCTGCCGCCTGAGCCGTGCGGAAGGTGATCTCCGCGCAGGGAAGACCGCCTTCACAAAGTGCTTTAGCTAAAGGAACAGCCTGTTCGGGATCCTCGATTTTGATGACCGGGACCAGACCGATCCTGGATAAAGATTGAACGATATCAAACATGTGTATTCTCCTTTGTCTGGTATTGGTTTCATTATACTGGATTGAGGCACAAAGTGCAAGGTTTATCGCTTGCTTGACAGAAAAGTCAGAGCGGGGATATAATAGATCAGACTTGAAAAAAATAAGGAGCGATACGTTATGAAGAATGCACTGGTCACCGGTTCCCGCCGCGGGATCGGATTGGGGATCGCCAAGGCTCTGGCAGAGGACGGCTATCATGTGATCCTGTCCGGTACGGCCACCAAAGAAGCCACGCAGGATGTCCTGGATGAGTTCCTTGCGAAGGGATGGTCCGCGGAATACCGTCGAATCAATATATCGGATCTGGATGAGATCAAAGAGCAGGTCGATCAGATCTTCCAGGATCTGGGCCGGCTTGACGTGCTGGTCAACAATGCCGGAGTCGCGCCAAAGGAACGCAAAGACATTTTGGAAATGACGCCGGAAAGCTATCATTATGTGCTGGATACCAATTTGCGGGGCACGTTCTTCATGTGCCAGGCGGCGGCCAACCATATGATCCGGTCGCTGGACCAGGGATTTGAGGACTATCGTCCGCGCATCATCAATATCTGCTCCATGTCGGCTTACACTTCTTCGACCAACCGGGGCGAGTACTGCATTTCCAAGGCCGGCATTTCCATGGTCACGGCCTTGTTCGCGGACAGACTGGCAGAGTATGGCATTCCGGTCTTCGAGATCCGTCCAGGCATTATCAAAACGGATATGACGGCGAAAGTCACGGAAAAGTATCAAAAACTGATCGATGAGGGCATTACTCCGATCAAGCGCTTCGGCCTTCCGGAGGATGTCGCGGGCTTTGTACGGGCGGCTTGTTCCGGATATATGGACTTTACCACCGGCCAGGTCCTGGATGCTGATGGCGGTTTCCATCTGAGAAGACTGTAAGATGGATCAGCAATTTACGATGCGTCCTGTCGCGCACATAGAGAATGACTATGTTGAAAAGTTCGGGATCCCCAGACAGGCGGGCCTGGTGGACAAGCCGCTTTCCAGGATCATTCTGGAGCCGGAGTTCCGCAATCCCGATGTATTTCGGGGGATGGAGGGCTTTTCGCATATATGGCTGGTCTGGGTCTTTTCACAAGCCAGGAGAGACAGTTGGACACCGACGGTCCGTCCGCCCCGTCTGGGCGGGAATGAAAGAGTCGGTGTTTTCGCGACAAGGTCTCCCTTTCGCCCGAATCCGATCGGGCTGTCCTGTGTGGAGATCGATCACATAGAATGGCACACGCCGGAAGGACCGGTCCTGGTGGTGAAAGGAGCGGACCTGTTGAATGGCACGCCCATCCTGGACATCAAGCCCTACATTCCTTACGCGGACGCGCGTCCCGAGGCGAAAGAAGGATTTACCGGGTCGGTACCGAAAAAAACGCTTCAGGTCGAAATCGAGGAGGAATGGTATATGATATACGGAGCCTCTCTTTGCGAAGAGATCCGGGATATCCTTTCCCAGGATCCCCGCCCGGCCTATCAGGAAGACCCCAAGCGCGTGTACGGCGTACGCTATGGCAAATATAACATCCGTTTCCGGGTGGAAAACGATACCGCTTATGTAGAAGAGATCGAAAACGAGGAGGAGAAAAGATGAAAAGTCTGTTCAAGAACGCCAAGATCTATGACGGGACAGGTGCCGATGCTTTTATCGGCGATGTGCTGATCGAGAATGACCGGATCCTGAAAGTGGGCAAGGACCTTGAGGAAGCGGCTGATCAGGTCTATGACCTGACAGGCAGATCGCTGGCGCCTGGCTTTATCGACGGTCATTCGCACAATGACTGGTTCGCGATCAAGAAGGATCCCTTGCCATACTTCGATCCTTTCATACGCCAGGGGATCACGACCTTCGTAACCGGTAACTGCGGCCTTTCCACGATCGGCTTCGAGCCGGATTCCCCCTATGTGGATAAACTGGGCGGCGGTCTGTTTGGATTTCATGATACGACAGGGGCCTATGGCACCTTGGATGAGTTTTTTGACGCGGTCGATGGGAACATGCCCTGTAACTTAAGTGTTCTGGCGGGTCATTGTTCTGCCAGAGCGGCCGTCTCCGGCAGTGTAAACCGCAAGCTGACGCCGGAAGAAGAGGAGAAGATGCTGGCCATTCTGGAGAAAGCACTGCAGCAAGGCGCGGCTGGTCTGTCTCTGGGCATGATGTATGATCCGGGCCTTTACGCGGACGTGGAAGAGCAGCGTAAGGTGGCTCAGCTTTGTCTGAAGTATAATAAACCGCTCACCGTGCATCCCAGGGCGGAATCCAAGGTCTCCATGTCCTATCCGCAGCTGTTCGGACGTTCTCACCTGCTGCGCGCCTTTGATGAACTGGTGGATATCGCAAAGGGCACGCCTCTGAAGCTTCATTATTCCCACGCGATCTTTGTGGGACGCAGCTCTTTCAAAGATAAGGATGAACTGCTCAAGCTGATGCAGGAGCTCAGAGACAGCGGTACGGATGTCATGTTCGACATTTACAATGAGTGTCTGGGCGTTTCCGTAATCACGGTCATCCTGCCGGCCTGGTATCAGGTCATGACGCCGGAGGAGAAAAAGAAGCCATTCAACCGGTTGAAGCTTTCCGCCATGATCAAGGCGACAAGCCTCCTTCTGGGATTCGGATTCAAGGACATCGTAGTCGCCTATATCGGACCTGGCTACGAGCGGTTTGAAGGCAAGTCTGTGCATCAGATCGCCCAGGAAGAAGGCTTAAGTGACCTGAATGCCTATCTCATGCTGTGCGAAGTCAGTGATTTTAAAGGACGTGTCAACATGGGACCGTATTCGACGCCGGAGATCATCTCTGAATTCGAGCATAATGACCGTTGCCTGTACATGACGGATGCCTGGGTAGAGGAGCATGGGGTGCAGAATCCCGCGATCTATGATTGCTACCCGAAATTCCTCCAGGATTCTCTGAAAGGTACGGGAGATACCATGCCGAATACGATCCGCCGCATGACCGGCGCGATCGCAGACCGTTTCATGCTTCCGGAAAGAGGATATCTGAAAGAAGGATATTTCGCGGATCTGACGGTCTTCAATGAGGATGAGATCAAAAAGGCCGTGCCCGATCAGGAACGCTCCTTTGGTATCGAAAAAGTGTTCATCAATGGGAAGAATGTACTGGATGGAGACAGGCTGGATATCGAGACACTGAAAACCAGCGGAAAAGCCATCCGTGTAAACTGAAACACTACATCGTCTTGTTTTTGACAAAATTACGCAAAAAAGCCCTTCTTGCAAAAGCGTCAGAATCTTAATTCTGAGCTTATGCAAGAAGGGCTTTTGAGCATTTTACAGAGCCTGACTCATCTCGACGGTGGACAGATCCCACTCTTCGTGGATCTTCGGAACGTCGGAGATCAGGCGCTTCGTATAAGGTGCCTGCGGATTCAGGATGACCTCGTCCGCCTTGCCGCTTTCTACGAATTTACCATGCTCCATGATGTAGATCGTATCGGAGATGTAGTACGCCAGGCCGATGTCGTGGGTGATGAAGATGATGGTCATGCCAGTCTCATCACGCAGGTTCAGCAGCATATCTAGGATGGTGGCGCGGGAGCAGGCATCGACCATGGATGTCGGCTCGTCAGCCAGCAGGATCTTCGGCTTCAGCAGGAAGATGCGGGCGATCATCAGACGCTGCATCTGTCCGCCGGACAGCTCGAAGGGGTACTTGTTCGTAAGCTCTGCAAACTTCAGGTTAACGAAGGAGCAGGCTTCCGTCATCATTTCGATCTTCTTTTCCATCGGAAGCTTTTTGCCGCCGCGCATCGCGATGCAGTCCAGAAGAACGGCGTCGATCTTGTGGAAGATGTTGTAGGAAGAGAACGGATCCTGGAAGATAGGCTGGATGCCTTTCCAGTATTCATTCAGCTTCTTGCGGGAGCTGATATCACGCGGCTTGCCCTGGTACAGGATCTCGCCTTCGGAGATGTTCAGCAGACCCAGAAGCATCTTGGACAGGGTCGTTTTACCGGAACCGGACTCACCAACGATGGAGACGAACTCGCCCTCGTGGAAGTCGAAGTTGACATGGTCTACTGCGACGTTGGCCTTTTCACCGGTACCGAATACACGGGTCAGGTTGCGGCCGGACAGGCACAGCGGGCCATTGGTATAATCCTTGCGGGGTTTATTCTCATTGCTCATTTGCGTAGACCTCCCTCAGTTCTTCTTCGCTCATCAGGCAGCGGTACATACGCGTGTTGTTCTCACCGAACATCTTCTCCGCAGGAGCGGTATAGAAGCATTCGGGTTTCGCATACTTACAGCGTTCAGCGAAACGGCAGCCGATCGGCGGCTTCTTCAGGTTCGGAGGCGTGCCGGGGATCGCGGTCAGGTTGGCACCGCGGGTACCCTCTTCAGGAACCAGGATGGAGCCCATCAGACCATGGCTGTACGGGTGGATCGGATCGAAGACCATCTCCTTAGCTGAACCATACTCGACCAGCTGGCCGGCGTACATAACAGCGATATCATCGGTAACGTTGTACAGCAGCGGCAGCTCGTGCGTGATGAACATCATGGCACGAATGTGGCCGTTCTTCATCAGGTCTTTCATCATCTTGATGACCATCTTCTGAGACGTAACGTCCAGAGCGGAAGAAGGTTCATCAGCGATCAGGACCTTCGGGTTGAGGATGGTGGAAACGGCGATAACGGTACGCTGTTTCATACCACCGGACAACTCGACAGCATGACGATCCAGAACTTCCGGCGGAAGGCCGACTTCGCGGAAATAGCTCTCAGCCATTTTGCGGATCTCAGCCTTCGGAACGCTCTTGTCATGCGCATGGATAACGTCCTCGATGAAGCGGATGATCTTCATGGTCGGGTTCAGAGCGTTCATAGCGGCCTGCGGAATGTAGGCGATCTCGGAACCCAGGATGGTGGTACGGACCTTATCTGGATCCATACCGGAAATGTTGACACCGTCGATGATGATGTCACCACTGGTGTAGTGCAGCGGCGGGAAGTAGTAACCCATCATGGACAAAGCCAGGGTGGACTTACCGCAGCCGGATTCACCGGCGATACCCAGAGACTTGCCTTCCTCGATCTTCAAAGAGACACCGTCAACTGAGTAAACATCTTCATGGAAACGGGTGATATACTTGGTTTTGAGGTTTTTGACCTCAAGAATAACTTTTCCCATAATGTCCTCCTTAGTCTCTCAGTGCCGGGTTGAACACCTGGTCCATACCGGTATTCATATAGTTCAGAGAGAACGATATGAAGGTGATGGTCAGGATGACCGGGAAATATGCCCACCAGCGACCGGTGGTATGAGCGGAATACAGGGTGGCCCAGTTCATCATCAGACCCAGAGTCGGGGTGGTGGTGGTCTTCGGACCAAGGCCCAGCATGGACAGCTGCGCTTCCGCCAGAATTCCGGAAGATACCTGCAGGATGAACGCCATGACAACATAAGAAGCGATGTACGGCAGGATATCCGTCAGGATGATACGCATCAGGCTGTGACCGGACAGCTTGGACAGATTAACGTGGTCACGGTTACGCAGAGAGATGACCTGCGAACGGACGGAACGTGTTGTCCAGGTCCAAGAGGTAGCACCGATGATCAGCGCGCACAGTGTCGGTCCGCGCAGTTCCTGGCTGATGGAGTAGTTGATGAGGATCAGCAGGACGATAGACGGGATAACAGACAAAACGTTCGTGAAGAAAGTGATGATGTTATCGACGATGCCGCCCAGATAGCCGGCCAGCAGACCAAGCAGAAGGCCAACGAATGTCGCGATGATACCGGCAATGAGACCGATACGCAAGGAAACACCGGCAGCAGCGACCAGCTCGCGAAGGGTATCACGACCGAAGTTATCAGTACCAAGAGGCAGGTTGCGTACGTTAATGACCTTGCTGGTATTGACGTAGTCCGTCTTGGTGATAGTAGCGATCTCAACATTCTCGCCATCCAGTTCTTCGATGACCTTGAAGGTCTCACCGGCCTTCAGAGACTGGATACGGGAGTCAAGAAGACGCAGGTCACGCTTCTGAGATTTCTTCAGCTTTGCGGTGCTCATAGCGTTTTCGTAGTTGGCATCCCAGAACTCGATCAGCTGATTGGAATCATCCACATCGATGGAGCTGTAATCCAGGGAAGCCGCATCGAACAGAGCCAGCATAGCTTCGCGGTCGGTATCCGAAATGGCATTAGCCAGACGCTTCTCATCCGCATCTGCGAATTTGAAAGTGTCTTTTTCGGTCTGGACCGCATCATACAGAGAAACATAGGTACCGGGCTTAGCAAAGGTACCAACGCCGACCATTTCCAGCGGATTGCCGGGGCTGACCAGCGGATAGATGATGATCGTCAGCAAAATCGCTACGAAGATAACGAAACCGATGACGAACTTGGAGGAATGGAAAAGTTGTTTGATCGTATTTTTCATTTCTTATTTCCTCCTTATTAATCAAACTGTGCTGCCTTGACACGAGGATCGATGAACGCGTAGATAACGTCCAGGAAGAGCGTGACCAAAAGAACCATGATCGTGATGATCAGGGTCGTAGCGGAGATCAAAGGATAGTCCGAAGACGTAACGGCAGACAGCATCGTGGTACCAAGACCAGGATAAGAGAAGATGGTTTCCGCGACCAGCGCGCCACCGATGGAGGTACCCAGGGACATAGCCAGACCGGTGACCTGAGGCAGCATAGCGTTGCGGAACACGTATTTTACGATCTTGCCGTCCTTGATCCCAAGGAAGCGAGAATATTTGACATAGTCAGCGTTCAATTCATAGATAGACATGGAACGCATACCGACGGCCTGACCACCGATGGAGATCAGAACGACGGAAAGGAAGGGCAGCCAGTAATGGCTTAAAACAGACTTGACGAATTTCCAGCTCATGTTCGGGATCATCTGGCTGGAATAGCCGCCGCCTGTCGGTGCGATCTTCCATTTCATAGCGAAGAGCACCAGCAAAATGATAGCCATGGCGAACGCGGGAACGTTACCAAGGAACATGAAGAAGGGCATAACACCCTTATCCCAAATACCACGCTTGTAGGCAGCAACAGCACCCAGAACATTACCCAGGATCCAGCCAACGATGATAGCCGGGATCTGAAGAGCCAAAGTCCAACCGATAGAGCTGGAGATAATGTCGGAAACGGTACGCGGATACTGAGAGAATGAAATACCGAAGTCACCACGCAGAGCGTTCTTAACGAAGATCAAGAACTGGGTGAACATCGATTTGTCCAAGCCGAACTGCTTCTGATAGAATTCATAGACCTCTTTGATAGCGCTGGAATCGGACATGCCGCCGGCGATCTTACCGGTGATGGCGTTGACCGGGTCAGTCGGCATCAAGCGAGGAAGGATGAAGTTCAGAGCTACGGCTACGACCAGAGTGATGAAGAACCAAAGCAGCTTCTGGCCGAAATATTTGCGATAGCCTTTCATGTAGAGGTTTCCTCCTTAAGGAAAATGGCCATGCCGCGCTTGGCAGCATGGCCACTGGTTAGTGAACTGAATAATTAATTACTCAGCAAGTTCGATCTCGTACAGATCGCGGATAGCGTAACCATCGGTGCAGTTTCCTGGCGGAATGTTACGTCCATCATCACCAGAACCGAAGTTGGTCCATACGCCTTCATAGACAGCATGGAAGTTCTGCGGACGATACATCAGAGCGAAGGACGGCAGATCAGTCAGATAGATCTCATTCAGACGAGTGTACGCAGCCTTGATCTCGGCTTCGTCAGTCATCAGCGGGATCGCCTGGATCAGCTGATCAGCTTCTTCGTTCTTGTACTGACCCCAGTTACCGGACCAGTTGTTC
>ONBQ01000076.1 GCA_900316145.1 uncultured Eubacteriales bacterium | reverse complement strand
CTTCAACGTCCTGCTGCAGGTGCTGGATGACGGCCGTATCACGGACTCCCATGGCCGTACGGTGGACTTCAAAAACACCATCCTGATCCTGACCTCCAACCTGGGTTCCCAGTACTTGCTGGAAGGGATCGATGCCAACGGCGAGATCACGCCGGAAGCAAGGCAGGCTGTGGAGCATCTGCTCTCTCAGTCCTTCCGTCCGGAGTTCCTGAACCGTCTGGACGCTACCGTCTTCTACAAGCCTTTGCAGAAGGATCAGATCTCCAAGATCATCGATCTGATGATCAAAGACCTGGCCGGCCGCTTAAAAGAGCAGCAGCTGAACCTTGAGGTGACAGATGCCGCCAAAGGCTTCATCATCGACAATGGATATGACCCGGTCTTTGGCGCCCGTCCGCTGCGTCGTTTCCTGCAGCGCCATGTAGAAACACTGTTAGCCCGCCGCATCATCGAAGGCAACCTGAGCGTTGGTTCCACCCTCACGGTAGACTTTGACGGAGAAAAGCTGTTCCTTCGTTGATCTTCCCAGGAAATAAAAAATAAGCATTTCCCTGGTTTTTGTCAGGGAAATGCTTTTTCATTTTGTCTTAAAATCATTATTCCAGTCCGGCTCGGCGCGCGAACATGCGTCCGCAGCTTAAGATGAAGCGCATCATTTCGGGGGCTACTTCCTGATCGACCGTATTCCAGATGTTGAAGGTCTCAAAGCTGAGCGTCTTATCGAAGCGAATGGCTTTCAGCCCTTCCATGAACCCGTTCCAGTCCAAGATACCGGTATAAGGCGCCAGGTGCTGATCATGGACCCCGTCATTGTCATGGACATGGAAGGCTTCGATCCGATCCCCCATCGTGACCATAAACTGGTAAATATCATTGCCGACCAGCAGCGCGTGCCCTGTATCCAGGCAGAAGCCAAAGCACTTTTCACCTGCCAGATCATTTAACGTATCGATATAGCGGGCCGCCGTTTCCGCTTCATTGCAGCAGGCCCGGTACAGCTTACCTTTATAGCCTGAGAACATGTTCTCCAGGCAGATCATAACACCATGCTCTTTGGCGGCCGGGATCAAACGGCTATAGCGTTCGATATTGGTCTCCCACTCTTCTTCCGGACTCATGGCATTCTCGTATCCATAAAAGAACGGATGGATGATGAGATGATGGCAGCCAATGGAACCAGCTCCTACGACCGTTTACGCAAGATCTCCAGCAGAAGATCATTGTAAGCCGGATCATCCGGATCATAGACCAGAGAGGGAAACGGCGCATGCGCCTGATAGTTCTCCAGCCCGTACTTTTTCGCTGCTTCTCCCCAAGGTCTGAAAGCTTCTACTACATCACGATCAGACCCAAGAAAAATGTCCGGGATCCTCTTATGCATTATGTCTCCATAAGACAATAGATGATCCACATTCGCATCCACTGCGTCAAATCCTATATCGGCGATGAGCCGGTATGCCGGATCCAAACCGATCCGTTCTGCCGGGCCGCCTGTCTGCACCGCGAATTTCATGGCTCTCTCCTTTCGAACCTTTCCCGAAAAAGCCCGTCTGATGTCTGGTCCGTGATCAGTTGGCTTTCAACGGATAGACACCGAACTCAAAGCCAGCGGCTCTGGCTGCATCGATCCAATCCGCCAGGAAAGCGGTATTGGTGGAAGAATTGGCATGCAGCAGATAGATGGCGCCGGGATGTAGCGCATTGACCGCAGCTTCATAAGACTCCTGCACCGGCGGCTGCTCTGAAGAATAATCATTGTAGGCATAAGACCAGAAACAGGTTTTATAGCCCAGATTATCCACAAGGCCCAAAGACTGGGCGCTGTACTTACCCTCCGGGAAACGGAACAATCTCAAGTCATAGTCGAACTTCTCTTTTATGACATTATGTACGCCCATGATCTCTTCTGTCTGCTCATCGATGGACAACTCCGGCATAGCCGGGTGTGTACAGGTATGATTGCCCAGTACACAGCCCAGGTCCAGCATGCGCTGGATCTGCGCGAAGCTTTGCTCCCCGCCATCCAGGAACATCTTGGTCAGGAAGAAGGTAGCCTTGACGTCCTTTTCTTCCAGGATGTCCAGGATAGTAGTGGTATATTCATTCGGGAAACCTTCATCCATCGTAAGATAGATGATGTTCTGATCCGTGTCCTGGATCCAGTCCACGTTGAACTCGCCCCACTGGTTCTCATACCACTGCCAGTCCGTAGGTACATTGTTTTCATCCCGGTTGTCTCGTGAATAACCGAAGTTATATTCGGTGTTGTCCAAAGTGGACAGATCCCACGTCACCTTTGCTCCGATATCTTCATCCGACGACTCTTCGGATGACTCCTCGACAGAAGACTCTTCCGAACTTTCTTCTGATGATTCTTCCGTTGAAGTTTCTACTGAAGATTCTTCAGCCGGCGCCGCGCTTCCGCTTTCTTCCACCGGCTGTGTCTCTTCCGCGTTTTGCGTTACAGACGATTCATTGGCCGTCTTTTCATCATTTTTCTTGCCGCAGCCTTTGAACAGAATGATGAGCAATATCACTAAGATGACCAGAAACGCGGCTACGAGCATCAGGCTCTGTCTCTGCTGCCTTTTTCTGGCTTCGATGCGCCGCTGCCGGCGCTCTTCTCTTTGTGCCATCATCTGATCGCGCTGCCTGTCCATGCGGTTTTGCTCCTCCTGGTTCATGAGAATCCCCCTCTTTCTTTATATCAGATCATTCAAGACCGTTCGGATTCATCTGCATGAAATGCCAGGAATCCTCACACATTTTATCGATACCGCGGACAGCCTTCCAGCCCAGTTCTTCATAGGCCTTGGTCGGATCCGCATAGTTGGTGGCGATATCACCGGCGCGGCGCGGGGCGACGACATACGGAATGTCATGACCGCAAGCCTTGCTGTAGGCCTTTACGATATCCAGAACGGAGGAACCCTTGCCGGTACCCAGATTGTAGATCTTGACACCGACCGGCTCCATGACCTTCTTGACCGCATGGACATGACCGATCGCCAGATCCACTACGTGGATATAATCACGTACACCCGTGCCATCCGGCGTGTCATAATCATCACCGAAGACATTCAGATGATCCAGCTTGCCGATGGCGACACGCTGAATATAAGGCATAAGATTGTTCGGAATCCCGTTCGGATCCTCACCCAGCAGACCGCTTTCATGCGCGCCGACAGGATTGAAGTAACGAAGCAGGATGACATCCCACTCCGGATCCGCCGTGTTGAAATCGGTCAGGATCTGCTCGATCATGGACTTGGTCCAGCCATACGGGTTGGTGCACTGACCCTTCGGGCACTCTTCTGTGATCGGAATGAAAGCCGGATCACCATAAACGGTGGCGGAAGAACTGAAGACGATCTTCTTGCATCCGAACTGGGCCATCACTTCACACAACACCAACGTACCGGTAATATTGTTATGATAATACTTCATAGGCAGGCGGACAGACTCTCCGACCGCTTTCAGGCCGGCAAAATGGATGACCGCGTCGATCTTGTTTTCCTGGAAGACCTTGGTCAGGCCTTCTTTATCCAGAATATCGACCTCATAGAACTTAGGCAGCACGCCTGTGATCTTTTCGATACGACGTACCGCTTCATACTTGGAATTGCACAGATTGTCAACGATGACCACCTCATACCCTGCCTGGATCAGTTCCACACAGGTATGGCTTCCGATATAGCCGGCACCGCCAGTAACTAAAATCATAACATTTCCTCCTGTTTCAATTAGATATTTTTCATGATGCAGGCGAACAGCTCTCCCGCCCGGCGGGCCGCCAGGAACTTGAATTCCGGATAGCTGAGCTCTGCTTCTCCATCCGCCTTATCCGAAATGGAACGAATGATGAGCCACGGCTTTTGGTTCAGATAGCAGACATGAGCCATGGCCGCGCCTTCCATTTCAGCGCAGTCTCCCTGAAACTCCCGGACCAGCATGTTCTTCTTTTCAGCATTTGCGATGAACTGATCCCCGCTGACCACCTTGCCAAGCCGTCCATGGCAACCAAGCTGCTCACAGGCTTTTAAAGCATCCTGGGCCAAAGTCTGATCCGCCGGAAAGATGCTGGTATCCATACGCGGAATGACGCCCTTGGGGTCACCCAGATCGGAACAGTCAAGATCATGCTCCTGCGCCGCTTCCGATATGATGATATCACCCTGCTCCAGATCAGGCGCCAACGCACCGGCCACACCTATGTTAAGGAGGATGTCCGGATCCAGACTATCGATCATGACCTGGGTGCACATGGCGGAATTGACCTTGCCGATGCCGGCCGTAACCAGATATACAGATATCTTTCCAAAGTTTCCTTCTACGATACTAAGGCCTGCCTTCTGCAGCACCGGACGCACATTTTCCAGATGCCGCATTACCTCATCGCGCTCTTCATCCATGGCGCAGATGACGCCGATCTTATTCCAATCCATACTTAAATCACTCCATTTCTAGAATGTATTTTACCATGCAATTTGGGTTTTCACAATGCAGATTCTTTACTTTTTCAAAAGATTTGCTATAATAAATACGATAATTATTATAAAGGAGTTCACTTATGGCACAGTATAGTTTTTCCAACACCGGGACCTGCTCCCGCGGCGTTTCTTTTGATATTGAAAACGGCATCGTACGCAATGTTCATTTTGAAGGTGGCTGCAATGGCAACACCCAGGGCGTAGCCGCTCTGGTAGAGGGTATGGAAGTACATGAAGCCATTGCCCGCATGAAGAACATCGATTGCGGAGGCCGCGGCACCTCATGTCCGGACCAGCTGGCCCGCAACCTGGAGCGCGCTCTTGCCGCCGCTGTATAACAGATCTTTAAATAAGTCTATGAAACGGTATCGGAACATCCGGTACCGTTTTTTGTTTGTTCATTCTATCATATCTCAAAACGTTTGTCGATAGGTTTTTCGAATTATTTTTCGTGAAATTTTCGTATTTTACGCTTGACAGGACGAAATACGCATGCTAAAATAACATTATCTTTCGTGAAACACGAAATTTACCTTCTTTGTGCAGAAAGGCGGTATACCATGACCTTCAGTGAAAAGATCCGTAACGCGCGCACTGTCCGGGGCCTCTCCCAAAAAGACCTGGCCGCGGCCACCGGCATTACGGAACGCACCATTCAAAACTATGAAACCGGCGCCAGCCTTCCTAAAAAGCGTGACACCTACGCAAAGCTTGCGTCTGCGCTCGGTGTCAGCGCAGACATGCTTATGGATGAGAACGCTTCTTTTGTCCTTCAGGCTTCTGAGCAATATGGCAGCCGCGGGCGCCGTCAGGCAGAAGAAGTCATCCGCAGCTTCCGCGTGGCAGCCGCCGGCGGTGAGCTGGATGATGATGATCTCGAATTCATCAAGGAAGCCATGATGCAGACCTATGAAGACGCCAAAAAGTATAACGCGCGTTTTCGCAACCGGCGTTTTCAGGCCGGCTCTGACTCTCAAGAATAAGGGGGCCTCTCATGGCACTGCTTACCGATCCCCAGGCGCTCATACGCTGGGCCGGTTCCCGGGATCCTTTTGTGATCGCTGACAGCCTCGGCATCCCTGTTCATCATCTTCATCATCCGGAATCCCGGCTTCCCGGGCTCACCTGCCTCGTTGCCA
This sequence comes from uncultured Eubacteriales bacterium, assembly GCA_900316145.1. GTDB lineage: Bacteria > Bacillota > Clostridia > Lachnospirales > Bianqueaceae > RUG159. The sequence goes on along the minus strand of ONBQ01000076.1, from coordinate 6,212 downwards.
ACCGTCCATCCATCTTTCTTAACGATGCTTATTTTGACAAGCTTCCTTCCCGTTATCACGGCTATACTGAGGAAAATATCCATGATGATGTTCTTCAGGTCGCCGCGCATGAGCTGGGGCACAGCTGTCTGCATCGTGATCAGCTTCGTCTGGCTCCTATCAAAGAGTATGAGATCTTCAATGTCCGTACCACTTTGGAGGCGGAAGCCAACAAGTTTGCCGCCGGCATCCTCATCGACAGGGAGGAAATGCTGGATCTGCTCGCCACTGACCTGTCTATTCTTCAGGTCGCCTCAAAAATGCATGTCAACGTCAATCTTCTCATCTATATGATCGAGATCCTGCGGGAGGAAGGCATGTCTTTCAACAGCCTGCCCTATATTCCGCGCACCAATTTTATCGGCAGCATCCACGGTTTCGGCTCCGCCGAATGGGAGGATTAGCCTGCCAGGAAGGAGGGCTCTATGGAAGGCCGTTTTTACATCGCCATCGATATGAAGTCCTTCTACGCCTCTGTTGAATGTGTGGCCCGCGGGTATGATCCTCTGTCCGCCAACCTCTTGGTTGCCGATGAGACCCGTTCCGATCAGACCATCTGTCTGGCCGTCTCCCCGGCTCTGAAGGCCATCGGTGTTCCTTCCCGCCCCCGCCTGTTTGAAGCCCGTCAGGCCATTCAGCGTTATGAGAGGGAGCATCGCACTCATGTTTTCTATGAATGCGCCGTTCCCCGCATGGCGGAATATGAACGTGTTTCCGCGAAGATCCACTCCATTCTGCTGCGCTATGCCAGCAGTGAGGATATCCACGTCTATTCCATCGATGAGTCTTTCATCGACTGCACCCGCTATCTTCGCGCCTATACCGCTCAGGCTGCCAAGGCCGGCCTTCACCCCGCCCACGTCATGGCCATGACCATCATTCGGGACGTCCTAAAAAACACCGGCATCACCGCCACGGTGGGCATCGGGACCAATCTCTATCTGGCCAAGGTCGCCATGGATATCGTCGCTAAGAAATCCCCTCCTGACCAGGACGGCGTCCGCATCGCTGAACTCAACGAAGACAGCTATAAGTTCCTGCTCTGGGATCATCGCCCTCTTACGGATTTCTGGATGATCGGCCCCGGCAAGGCCAAATCTCTTCAGGACGCTTATCTTTTCACTATGGGAGATGTGGCCGCCCGTTCCCAATGGGATGAGGAATGGTTCTACAAAAAATTCGGCATCGATGGTGAGATCCTGATCGACCACGCCTGGGGCATCGAACCTGTCCGCATGTGTGATATCAAGAGCTATCATTCCAGCCGCCACAGCCTGTCCCACGGGCAGGTCCTGCCCCGCCCCTATTCTTATTCGGAAGCGCGTATCGTTTTTCAGGAAATGATCGATGTCCTGTGCCAGGATCTGTTTTCTCATGATCTGATCTCCCAAATGTTCACCTGGTGGGTCAGCTATGACTATAAAAGTCTGGAAGCCTGTCCTGACTATAATGGGCCGGTCCAGCTGGACTTCTATGGCCGTCTGCATCCCTGTCACAGCAATGGCACCGTACGCGCAAAAATATTTACCAACAGCCACGCGTTGATCGAGCCGTTGATCATGGCCTCCTTCGATAAAAAAACTGACCACCGTCTTCTTTTTCGTCGTCTGGGTGTCTGCGCCGGCGAGACCCTGGTCGATACTGGCTCCTATCAAATGAATCTGTTCACGGATCATGACACTTTAGAAAAGGAGCGCAGGCTGCAGCGGGCCATGCTGGATGTCCGCCGCAAATATGGCTCAAATTCCGTGTTCAAGGGCATCAACTTATTACGCGGCGCCACCCAGCTGGAGCGCAACCAGCAGATCGGCGGCCACCGCGCCTGACACTTTTCTCTCCTTCAGGAGGTACATCATGACATCCTGCTCCATACCGGTCCTTGGCCAGATGGCCATGCCGGAACACTTTCGATATAAAGAAACCTTTCTTCGTGGCAAGCCCCTTCACGACCCGTATGATCCTTTCCGCTGCCGCCATCCTTCCATGGATGTCCGCCGCCGCGCCAAATTGTTCGCTCCTTTTGACGCGCTTCGCGGCTTCCGTGATGGTATCCACACGGAGGAAATGACCGCTCTCGGGTTTAAAGATGTGGAGTATCTGCCGCTGGAAGAAGGCGCTTAAATAAAAAAAGGACAGAACAATGTGCTATCGATTCTATATGGAACTATCTCCGGAACTCAAACCTATCGTAGAGGCCGCCAATCGTTCTTCGTTAGGGAAACGCATGGTCAGCAAGCTGGGACGCCCTCTCACCACCAATGGTGAAGTACGCCCTACAAATATCGTCCCTGTACTTGCGCCTGATAAATCAGGTGCCCGGGTCGTATTTCCCATGGTCTGGGGATTCCAGGTCAAGGGTCTCTCCTCTCCCCTTGTCAATGCCCGTTCCGAGACTGCTTCCCAGAAGCCGACTTTTCGGGAAGCCTGGGCTTCTCATCGCTGCGTCATCCCTGCTTCCTACTATTTTGAATGGGAGCACTTCGTTTCTCCGGACGGCAAGGTCAAGACCGGTGATAAATTCATGATCCAGCCCTCCGGCTCCAAAGTCTGCTGGCTGGCCGGCCTGTACCGCATCGAGGACTATCTGGGCTTTTCTTACCCTGTTTTCACCGTCCTCACTCGTGATCCCGGTGAGAGCATCCGTTTCATCCATGACCGCATGCCTGTCATCCTTCCCGAAAACAAGATCACAGATTGGATCCGTCCGGACGGTCATCCAGAACAGGTCCTGTCCACCGCATTAACGGATATGGTTTTTTCCCGCTGCTGATTCGGTTTGTTCAACGTATCCATTTATCCGTAGGGATCGGTTCCTTATAGCCCCAATCTTCCATCACCGCATGCGAGACCAGATCAAAACCATTCTTGCGCAGCACGTTGGCTGAAGCCTGATTGACCTCCATCGTGCTGGCGGTCACGATTTCTATATCGGTTTCCTGCTCCAGGTAACGGATCATCATTCTCAACGTCTCCGTCGCGATACCGCGTCCCCAGCATTCTTCCCGCAAGCGATAGCCTACACTGATCTTATGGATCTCGTCCCTATAGCCATAGAATTCTGCCAGTCCGCAAAAGTACTCTTCTTCAAAGATCCCCAATATGATAGACTCTTTCAAGCCTTCCGTATATAGGCGGTCTATCACTTCTTTTGCGTCAGCAAACTGCCTCTCAAAAAGAAATGTCGGTTCATATCGATACACCTTTTCGTTATCGATCAACTGTTGCAGAGCCGGCGCGTCCTTTGTCTTCAATGGCTTAAGGATGAGCCGCTCACCCTGTATAAAAGGGATCTCGGAAAACAATTTTTTCATGGAAGATCCTTTCTTTCGCTTATCATGATCATGGCTCCTATCATATCCCGAAAGCCATGCCTCGTCAACCGTCAGCCCCTACTTTCAGCATTGACAGGTTTCTCTAAAGAATGATACAATACATTATAATCTTAACGAAACAGGAGTTCAACCATGGTCAGAAAACAAAGAACCTACAGCGGCACTCCTTCACAGGAAGTTTCCCCTCGCGAGCTTAAAAACCGAGGCATTTCCCGCGCAGCCGCCGCGGAAGGCATGGTTCTGATGAAGAATGAAGGGATCCTTCCTCTTTCATCAGAAAAAACAGTCTCTATCTATGGCAATGGCGTAAGCCATATGATCAAAGGCGGAACCGGTTCTGGTGATGTCAACGAACGTGAAGTCGTCAGCGTTCAGGAAGGTCTGGATCAGGCCGGCATCTGCCTCATCAACAAAGAGAACGCTCTTTCCGCTCCAAAAAAACGCACTGCGGATCAGCTGGCCTGGCGTGATCATATTTTAGAGTTATTAAAGAATGTCAGCGCCGGCAGCGGTATGGAATTCTTCCGCATCATGCGTGAGAATCCCTTTGTTGAAGGGGAATACAATCCCCTTATCGAAGAAGATGTTAAGCGTTCCGATATCGTCATCTATATCATCAGCCGCATCGCCGGCGAGGGACGTGATCGCTTCAACAAACCGGGTGATTACGAGCTCAGCGAGCAGGAAAAAGAAGAGCTCAACACTTTGTCCGTCTGGAATGAAAACATTGTTGTTCTCATCAACACAGGCGGCCAGATCGACTTGACGGATATTCTCTCCAATTCTTCTGTCAAAGCGATCCTGTATATGTCACAGGGCGGTATGGAAGCCGGCAATGCCGTGGCGGATGTGTTGACTGGAAAGGTCGTTCCGTCCGGAAAGCTCACTTCTACCTGGAGCAAAAACTATAGCGATTTTCCCAGTTCCGCTACTTTCAGCCACAACGATGGCGATGTTGACCGCGAGCTTTATGAAGAGGGAATCTATGTCGGTTATCGTTATTTTGACAGTTTTGGAGTAGAAACCGCTTATCCCTTTGGCTTCGGCCTTTCCTATACCACCTTCTCGCTGGCTATCGGTGAGATCAAGACGTCTCCGGAAAAAGTATGTCTTTCTGTCACCGTTACCAACACCGGTTCCGACTATGCCGGCAAGGAAGTTGTCCAGGTCTATGCCGCCTGCCCGCAAACCGCTTTAAAGAAAGAGTTCAAGCGTCTGGTCGGCTTTGCGAAAACAGACCTCCTCGCTCCGGGTGAAAGCCAGACCGTTCTGGTAGAAATGCCAGCTAAGAACTTCGCCAGCTTCTCTGAAGAAAAGGGTCAGTGGATCATCGAGGCCGGAGAGTATGCGCTTCTGGTGGGAAACGCCTCTACCAACACTGTCACAGCAGGAGTCTTGGGCGTTGCCGAAGATGTCATCATGGAAACCGTTGAGCACGTTCTGCCCCTCGAGGAAAAGGTCCAGGAGATCACGGCACCTGACGCAGTTATCTGCGCATTGACGCAAAAGTGGAAGCAAGAGGCTGCGGAACAGGGACTTCAGCCTGTACCTTTCGCACCGGCACCTGAAAAGCGGCCGGAATATCCTGCTGCGGACATCGACGCAAAAGCCTGTGAAATCGCGGAGCAGCTTACAGAAGAGGAATTGATCCATCTTCTTATGGGTGAGATCACCAAGGGCCAGGACAATCTGAAAGATAACGAGTTAGTCGAGACAGGCATCTATGTTCCCGGAGCCGCCGGCGAAACCACCTGCCAGCTGGAAGAAAAATACAATATTCCTGCCATCTCCATGGCCGATGGTCCGGCCGGTCTTCGTCTGATGCAACGCTATGATGTAGACCGCGCCTCCGGCAAGATCTACAGCGAAAGCATTCTGGCCGCGCTTTCCGGTGGCTTGTTCAGCATGAACTTCGGTCACGAGAACGCCGATCGCTACTACATGTACGCTACGGCCATTCCGATCGGTACCTTGCTGGCGCAGACCTGGAATCCCACCATTCTGGAAGAGATCGGTGAAATGATCGGCGGCGAGATGCTGGAGTTTGGCGTCACCTGGTGGCTGGCACCTGGTATGAACATCCATCGCAACCCCCTGTGCGGCCGTAACTTCGAATACTATTCCGAGGATCCTTATATCGCCGGTATTATGGCCGCTGCCATCACCCGCGGCGTACAGAAGCTGCCTGGTATCGGTACCACCATCAAGCATTATGCCTGCAACAGCCAGGAGGATAACCGCATGTTCGCGGACAGCATCCTGTCTGAAAGGGCCCTTCGCGAGATCTATCTGCGCGGGTTTGAGATCGCCGTCAAGACCTCTCAGCCCATGTGCCTGATGACCTCTTACAACAAGATCAATGGCGTGCCCGCCGCGAATAACACGGACCTGATCACCAAGGTGCTGCGCGGTGAGTGGAACTTCCAGGGCATCGTTATGACAGACTGGACACCCACTACGGCCGGTTCCGCAACCTCTCATGGCTGCATGATCGCCGGCAACGACTTGATCATGCCTGGTCACCAAAAGGATATCGATGATCTCAAGAAATCCTTCCAGGATGGCTCTCTGCCTCGTGAGAAGGCTGTCGAATGCGCCGCCCGCATCATCCGCCTTCTGATGATGACCAATGGCTATGAAGACGCTATTCCCTATGGAGAGCGCTTCCTGTAATTATCCCAATCCAACCATCCATAAAAAAGGGGCTGTGAAATAAGTCCATAACGAAAAGAAGGCCAACTGGCTTTGCCAGTGGGCCTTCTTTTGTGTTAGAATAGTTTTGCTATGAACAGTCTAACACATGTCTATTCTAACGCAAAACAAGGATTTTTACCAGTGTTT
>ONBQ01000106.1 GCA_900316145.1 uncultured Eubacteriales bacterium | reverse complement strand
GGGATTCGAACCCACGGCCTATCGCTTAGGAGGCGATCGCTCTATCCTGCTGAGCTACGGAAGCACGTTCACTTTTTGGCTTATTTACTGGGTTTTCTGCATCTCCGTAAGCCAACCCGGAGAGGCCGTTTTTTCTAACCATTCTGCTAAATATGACGGAAGGCTGAAAAGCATATGCACGAGAGCATGCCACATGAAAAAACTGAGTAGCCTTGCATTTTGCACTTTGCCGTAACCTTTTCGAACAGAGCGTTCGATCATTTGGGATCATGTGCGTCTCCCTCTTAGGAGGCGATCGCTCTATCCTGCTGAGCTACGGAAGCATTCTTAATTATTATACCTGCTTTTGGGAAAATGTCAATTCCCAGATGGTTTATCTGCTTGACAGGTAATGGGTCTTTCGATATGATGTGGTCAAAGAAAGGGGTGGCGTGTATGAGATTTCAGGCGGATCATGATCTGCATATTCATTCTTTTTTGTCTGATTGTTCGAGGGATCCGAATCAGGTTCCGGAGAATATTCTGGCCCTTGAAAGAGAAAACGGGTTCTCTACTCTTTGTCTGACGGACCACATGTGGGATGCGGCGGTGCCGGGTGCGTCCAAGTGGTATGAACCGCAAACGTTCGAGCATATCCGGCAGTCGCGGCCGCTTCCTCAGGCGGAGGGTATGCGGTTTTTGTTCGGGTGCGAGACGGATATGGACCGGTACGGTACGATCGGGATCTCGCGGGAAGTGATGGATCAGATGGACTTTTTCATCGTCCCGACGACGCACATGCATATGGATGGGTTCACGCTGGACGGTTCGGAAGGACCCGCGGAGCGGGCGGCTTTGTGGATCAGCCGGTTCGATACGCTGCTGAATGCGGATCTGCCCTTTCATAAGGTGGGTGTGGCGCATCTGACGTGTACATTGATCTGGAAGAGGCATCTGGAGGTGATGCGCAGGATCCCTGTCGATGAGTATCATCGCTTGTTTGAGAAGGCGGCGAAGGTCGGGATCGGGATCGAATTGAATTTTGATCCTGCGACTTTTACGTCGGAAGAGCTGGAGATCGAGTTGCTGCCCTATCGTATCGCGAAAGAAGAGGGCTGCAAGTTCTACTTTGGCAGCGATGCGCATACGAATGCGGAGACCCGGGCGGCGAAGGCCAAGGTCGATGGCATTCTGGAGTTGCTGCCTTTAACGGAGGATGACAAGATCCCGTTTCTGCTGGAACTCTAAGGATCAGCGGAAGCGAAGCTCGCCTGTGATGTGATAGAGCGAGATCTGCTGCCGATCGGTCATGTTGATTTGAAAACACAGGGAGCCTCGAACCCTGATGGGAAGATTCCCTTGCGGATTGACGGAGTGTGTGATCCCTGCCCCGGGGTGATTGGGATTGTTGTAGCGAATGTCATCCAGGCTGAGTCCTTGCACAAGAGGATCCAAATAGACCGAACGGACTTCAACGAAATAGTCTCTGCGGCCCATCCACTTTTTCTTCAGATAGGTCAGGAAGGGCTCCACGGGCCTGAGCGTCACCCGGATGATGGGGGCGTTATTGAAGGGTTGGCCAACTCGGATGATAATACGCCCTTCTTTCCGATTTCCTTTATAAGTCGCATCTACGGAAGAGTGCAGTTGGACTCCATTTTCATAGATGCCCTCATTCACCAGATATACTCTTTTCGGCAGCACCTTTCTTCGCAGCAGAAACACTGCGAGGATCAAAACGCCCAAGGCGATCGCTGCTATAAGCAGCCAAGGAAATGTGTCAAAGTGCATATTTCTTCTCCTGATAAAAACATAAGGGAGGAATCCTGTTTTCGGGGTTCCTCCCTTTTGATATGCTTGTTTTACGCAAGTCTGTCCCGGCACTGATTCAGTTCGAACTCGATGTAGAGCTGTTCTTTCTTGTCAGTGAGACGGGCTTTTATAAGCTCCAGACCCGTCATAAGGTCACGGATCGTGGCCTCATCTCCGGGGATCCTGTCGTCTACTTCAGCAGAGTTCAGGACCAGGAAGCTTAGGTTGCTGTAGCCTTTGCGGAACAGCTGCTGCGCGTAAAGATCACTTACGACATAGTCATGATCGCGCATCTGCTGATCCCACTGGGACAAGGTCTGATAGCACTGCAGCATGTCGCCGCCCTCTTCCACGCGGATCTCCGTCATGCATACGGCTACGAGGGCCATCGTATCTATGGTCACGGTCAGACTCATGATCTTGTCGAGCGCGCCGTGGTAATCCTTGCGGTCCATCGCGCAGAAGGACTCGTAGATCGCCATCTGGTCCAGCCACTGATCCATTGCTTTGTTGTCCTGCTCTGAATACTTGGGGCCAAGTATGGCCTTGGCCAGAAGGAAGTCTTTGCGGGCTCTTGCGGCGTAGGTGGCGGCCGTTTCCGGCTCAAGCACCTTGCCAAGGTAGTACCAGGCCAGGGTCGCGAAATGGATGCCGCTGAGGCGGTACCTTTCAGGATCGTCATTGGCTCCATCTGCCACGAATCGCTTGGTATCCTCCGTCAGGCTGACCAGCTCTTTCAGTGCTTCCAAAGAGTCCTCTTTCATGACCTTGTCGGACAGATCCAGGATCTTTAAATAGTACTGATTGGGGTCGTTACTTGCAATTTCCGTACTCCCGGCAGTCTCACTGGCCGCCGGGATTCGTTGTTCCGGCTCCGGATCCGGTTCGGGGATCGGCTGGCTGGGCTGCGGCGCCGGTGTATACTGCGCGGGCTGAGGAGTTTGCGGTGTGAACGTCTCGATCTTGTTGCCGCAGCGGCCGCAGAACTTGGTGCCGGCTGGCAGCTGCATGCCGCACTTATTGCAGAAGATCTTTCCGCCCTGCGGCTGTTGCGGATAGATCGGCTGAGGTACCGGCATTTTGTAGCCGCAATACATGCAGAATGGCGCCTGCAGGCTGACTTCCGCTCCGCACTGCGGACAGAGGGTCAGACCCTTGAGCGTCCGCAGACGGGTCTTCGCATCCTCCGAACGTGCTTCAGAATCCTTGATCTGGGAAATGAGATCCGCAAGGCCTGCTTCCGGATCCTCCCGGTGCAGGTCCAGATAACGAACACCGATCTGATAGATCAGGTCCTGCCGAAGGCGATCCTCCGAAGAGATCACGCTCTGCAGGTTCATTCGGTTATTCAGGTCATCAAAGAATGGCATGATGGATCCTCCTTATTGCAATGGTCACTTGTTTCCGCCGTTGGCGATGACGATGATATCAAAGATCAATCCTACTACGCCGGCGCCAAGGAAGGCCCAGGACATAATTGAAACATCTTTTATCGCATAACCTGCAGATATATACGAATAAACGACATTAAAACCAGCCCACATAGCAAAAATTGTGAGTAGAATCGCGAACAAAGACCATATCCGACTCTTAGAACCAGCGCCGAAAGCTGGGAGGAGTAAAAGTAACGCAGCGATCCCCATTGCAGCGATTACGCCGAAGTTCAGATACTTGAACCATGATTTTATCGATGCTTGCGCCACATATACTGAGTAATATGAATAGATTGTATCTCCGTCGACAAAACTCTTAACAAACCAAAGTGCCAGCATGGCAATCGGGAATAATGCTACAACGCCATACAGAGCCTGCATCTTGCCCTTGCCCTTATTGCTCTTGGCCTGCTTTTGCACAGGCGGCTGGACCGGCGGATAGACCGGGCGCTGAGGCGCCTGATACGGCGGCTGCTGATACTGTGGGCGCTGGGGCTGCTGGTACCCGGGAGCCTGCGGCTGCTGATACTGAGGACGCTGAGGCTGCTGGTACTGGGGAGCCTGGGGCTGCTGATATTGCGGACGCTGAGGCTGCTGGTACTGCGGAGCCTGGGGCTGTGTGAACTGCGGGGCCTGGGGCTGCGTGAACTGAGGCTGCTGATACTGCGGCGCCTGCGGCTGCGTAAACTGCGGCTGCGGGGCCTGGGGCGCTTCGTTCTGCGGCTCTTCCGCGAAATAGGATTCGACCGGTTCCGCCTTCTCCTCTTCGACCTCGGGCTCGAGATCAAAAACGGACTCCTCTTCTTCCGGCTCTGGAATGAAGGTGGGGCCTTCCTCTTCCGGCTCGGTTTCGAAGACAGGCACTTCTACGACCGGTTCCGGATGGGCAGCGAGCTCTTCCACTGCCGGGGTTTCTTCCATAACAGGCTCCTGGAAAGCTTCCGTGACCGGCTCTTCAAAAGCTTCAGGGATCTCCGGGACTTCGGGTACTTCCGGTGCTTCGGGTACTTCTGGTACTTCGGGTACTTCTGGTACTTCGGGTGCTTCTGGTACTTCAGGGACTTCCGGCACAGGCGGTACGACCGGTTTGACAGGTTCCGGCACAGCTGGCGCGGCTACCGGGGTTCCGCAGTTGGTGCAGAACCTGGCGCCTTCCGGAATTGGTTTTCCACATTTCGTACAAAACATGATTTTTCCCTCTCCATTTGATAAAGAATAGGGCGTGCCATGGTACCGCAAGAGGCTTATGGCACGCCAGATGTTGTTGTGAGATAGATCTTACTTGTTGGTCTTCTCGGTGAAGAAGTACGCAACGGCTTCGCAAGCGAGTGCGATGAACAGGCTGATGTAGATGAAGACGATCGGGAAACCGGCTGTGACGCCATTGCCAACGTACGGTCCCATGATAGTCATGGTGGCGAATACGATGAGCATATGCATGTCGATAATGGCCAGCTTCAAGATCTTATTGAACTTCTTCAGCGGTTCCTTGGTGATCTGATCCAGACCGGCATAGTAGGCAGCGATGCACAGGCCGACGATCAGGAAGATGATGATCAAAACAGCCGGGAACGTAGACTTGGACTCCGTGAAGACCTTAAACAGAGAGGCTTTGTCACCCCAGCCATAGTTAGCGCTCGGGATCCACCAGAAGATAAGAGCCATAAGATGGAAGAACGCGGCAACCATGTACAGGATGGTATTCAGATCGAACCTGAAGTTCATGGGCTTGCGCTGAGGATAGCCCGGATAGCCGGGATACCCAGGATAGCCGCCCTGCGGTCCGTAAGGATTCTGGTTCGGATAAGGATTCTGACCGCCAGCAGGCTGTCCACCGACAGGAGCTGCCGGAGTCGGATCCACGTTCTGATTCTCTACATTTTCGATAGTAGCGCCGCAGACGCCGCAGAATTTCGCGTCATCAGGGAGCTGACTTCCACATTTAGGGCAAAACATAGTCTTTCCTCCTCATGAAATAGCATATTTTTGTATGTTTAGAATACCGCAATCCGTCATTTTTGTCAATGGAGATTCCCTGAATTGCGGAAATAAAGTAAGTTTTTACATCTTGCTTTTAGTTTCCCGGCAAGGTATGATTATGAGAGAAAAATCCCTTTATAGAGTGAAGAAAGGAATGTGTTCATGAAACCGATCAAAGAAGGAAAAGTCCGTGAGATCTACGATAATGGCGACAGCCTGATCATGGTCGCGACCGACCGTATCAGCTGCTTCGATGTCATCCTGAACAATGTCGTTACCAAGAAGGGTACCGTCCTGACCCAGATGTCCCGCTTCTGGTTCAACATGACCGAGGATATCCTCCCCAACCATATGATCTCCGTCGATGTCAATGATATGCCGGAGTTCTTCCACAAGCCGGAGTTTGATGGCAACAGCATGATGTGCCGCAAGCTGGAAATGCTTCCGCTGGAGTGCATCGTCCGCGGTTATATCACCGGTTCCGGCTGGGCCAGCTATCAGAAGAACGGTACCGTATGCGGTATCACCCTTCCGGAAGGCCTGATCGAGTCCGATAAGCTGCCGGAGCCCATCTACACCCCGTCCACCAAGGCTGAGATCGGTGATCATGATGAGAATATCTCCTACGAGCAGAGCATTGCTCATCTGGAGAAGTATTTCCCGGGCAAGGGTGAGGAGTATGCTTCCAGGCTGCGTGACTATACCATTGCCCTGTACAAGAAGTGCGCGGATTATGCCCTGTCCCGCGGCATCATCATTGCGGACACCAAGTTCGAGTTCGGTCTGGATGAGGAAGGCAACATCGTCCTGGCGGATGAAATGCTGACTCCGGACAGCTCCCGCTTCTGGCCGGCGGATCAGTACGAGCCGGGTCATGCCCAGCCCTCTTTCGACAAGCAGTTTGCCCGTGACTGGCTCAAAGCCAACCCGGACAACAACTGGACCCTTCCGCAGGATGTCGTTGACAAGACCATTGCCATCTATCTGGAAGGCTAT
>ONBQ01000084.1 GCA_900316145.1 uncultured Eubacteriales bacterium | reverse complement strand
AGTTTCATGTAGCATTCTTATCGAATTCGTGATATGATACATTTATCTTGTAGAAAGGTCGTATAGATTATGATCATCAAGAATGTAAGAGACAAGGAATTCAAGAAGTATGGTAAAGTCGTAGAAGGATATGACTGGACGGAGCTTCTGAATACTCTGAATGAAGTTTCTCCCAAGCCCGAAGCAGGCACTGTTTACAAACCGGGTGATGAAGCGCTGGAAGCTTTGCCCATCTATCAGGAGCTGACGGATCGTATGTATGGCGGCATGCCTATCCAGATCGGATACTGCAATGGCAGCAATACCAGACTCAACTGCCTGGAATACCATCGTGACAGTGAAGTGGATGTGGCGGCCGATGACATCGTCCTTTTAGTCGGTTCTGAGCAGGATATAGAGAATGGACTGTATGACACGTCCAAGGTAGAAGCATTCCTTTGCCCGAAGGGAACCGGTGTGGAACTATACGCGACGACTTTGCATTACGCTCCTTGTGAGGCAAAGGCAGGAGCCGGATTCCGTGTCATCATCGTGCTTCCGAAAGGCACCAATACCGAAAAACCGGCCTATGAGCCGCAGTGTGAAGAAGATCATTGGATGACAGCCCGCAATAAGTGGCTCCTTGCGCATCCTGAATCTTCCGAAGCCGCCAAGGGTGCCAGAGTTGGCCTGGTCGGCATCAATATCGATATTAAAAACAGTATTCAATAATCATTTATGGAGGTAAGTTATGAGTAACATTCCTGAAATCAAACTGGGTATCGTTTCTGTCAGCCGTGATTGCTTCCCGATTTCTTTAAGCATTCGCCGCAGACAGGCTGTTGTAGCCGCATGTCAGGCCAAGGGTATCGAGATCTTTGAAGCTCCTACCTGCGTAGAGTCCGAGAATGACATGCTGCAGGCTTCCGCTGAGATCGCCGAAGCCGGTGTCAACGCTCTGGTCGTCTTCCTGGGCAACTTTGGTCCGGAAAGTGCCGAGACTATGCTGGCTCAGTATTTCCAGGGTCCGACTATGTTCGTAGCCGCTGCGGAAGAGAGCGGAGATGACCTGATCGATGGTCGTGGCGATGCTTACTGCGGTATGCTTAACTGCTCTTACAACCTGGCCCTTCGTTCCATCCCGGCTGTCATTCCGGAATATCCTGTCGGCACCGCGGAAGAGCTGGCTGATATGATCTGTGAGTTCATCCCTGTGGCACGTGCTTACAATGGCCTGCAGGATCTGAAGATCTTCAGCTTTGGTCCCCGTCCGCAGGATTTCATGGCCTGCAATGCGCCGATCCAGCCGCTGTTCGATCTGGGCGTAGAGATCCAGGAAAACTCCGAGCTTGATCTTCTGGTCGCTTTCCACAAGCATGAGGGAGATCCGCGTATCGAAGCCGTTGCCAAGGATATGGCCGATGAGCTGGGTGTGGATAATCCGTATGCCGGCATCCTGCCGAAGCTGGCTCAATATGAGCTGACGCTTCTGGACTGGGCAGAGGAAAATAAGGGTTCCCGTGAGTATTTCTGCTTCGCGAACAAGTGCTGGCCGGCCTTCCAGACCGAGTTCGGTTTCGTTCCCTGCTATGTCAACTCCCGTCTGGGTGCCCGCGGTATCCCGGTCAGCTGCGAAGTCGATATCTACGGCGCACTGTCTGAGTACATCGGAACCTGCATCACCGGTGAGTCCGTCACCCTGCTGGATATCAACAACTCCGTACCGCGTGATATGTACGAGGCGGAGATCGCTCCGAAGTATGATTATACCTTGAAGGATACCTTCATGGGCTTCCATTGCGGCAACACCCCGATGTGCCGTCTGACCAAGGGCAAGATGAGCTTCCAGCGCATCATGAAGCGCTCCCTGGAGCCGGATTCTGAGCCGAACATCACCCGTGGTACGCTGGAAGGTGATATAGCTCCCGGTGAGATCACGTTCTATCGTCTGCAGGGCAACGCCCGCGGCGAGCTGAAAGCATATATCGCGCAGGGCGAGGTCCTTCCGGTCGCGACTCGTTCCTTTGGTGGTATCGGTGTATTCGCCATTCCGGAAATGGGACGTTTCTATCGTCACGTTCTGATCGAGAAGAATTATCCGCATCATGGCGCGGTCGCGTTCGGTCATGTGGGTAAGGCGCTCTTCACGCTGTTCAAGTATCTGGGCGTAGAGGATATCGGATTCAATCAGCCGAAGGGTATGATGTATCCGACAGAGAATCCTTTTGCCTGATCCTTATCTGAATCGCTTCTATAAAGGCTGCATCCTTTCGTGATGCAGCCTTTTTGTAACGCCAATTCCTGTTAAACTCCATTTGACATCATTCAATACTTTTCGTATAATGAGAAATATACGATCAATACGGGGTAAAAGAATGAAAAAGAAAGAATTTATCAGGGCTGATTTTCCAACTTCGGATCAATTGGAAAAAGAACTGGACCGAGAGATCAACAAAAAAGGATTCTGGCCAACCTTAGGAAGCGTGCTCTATTATCTGCTCACGATCACAGCCATTCTGGCCATTGCTGTTTTCCTTTTTTTCCCGATCATGCGAGTTGATGGAAGCTCCATGAAACCAACACTTCATGACAGAGATATGATCCTTTCCGTCAAAGGCAGTCATTTTGATAACGGGGATGTGATCGCTTTTTACTACAACAATAAAGTACTGGTAAAAAGAGTGATCGCAAAAGAAGGACAGCTGGTCGATATCAAAAAAGACGGAACCGTTTATGTCGACGGTAACAAACTCGATGAACCTTATGTGGAAGTCTTATCTTATGAGACCTGCGATATCGAATTGCCTTATCGTGTACCGGATTCCAGTGTTTTTGTTCTGGGAGACAGAAGACATGTTTCTCTGGACAGCCGTTCCTCTTTCATTGGTTGTATCAAAGAGGAGCAGATCATTGGAAAGGTCATGCTGAAAATATGGCCGTGGTACCGCATCGGAACGGTTGAATAAGAAACGATAGAAAAGGACGGAAATGGATCATGACCGATAAAGAATTGAAAAAGTTGAGCAGATCAGAACTGTTGGAGCTTCTTCTTGCGCAACAAAAAGAGATCGAGCGCCTGGAAGGCGAAGTAAAAGAGTGGAAGGAAAAGTATGATGAGCGACTGATCGAGATCGCCCGGTCCGGCTCCATCGCCCAGGCAGCATTCGCGATCTCGGATATCTTTGATGAAGCCCAGCGAGTCGCAGATTCTTATGTAAAAAGCGTGAAATATCAGGCGGATAAGGGGCAGCTGATCAAATGACCGTCAGGCAGACTGTTTGTCAACAGATGGTAAAAGTATTTGCATAAATCGTAGAATTTTAATATAAACATCAAAAAAACGGCTTAAAAAGGCCGTTTTTTCTTGGAATAATCATTAAATTATTGCATTATTATTAATTTAGTGTTATGCTTTAGGCAGTATTTGCGTTAATAGAGATATAAAAACATTGAGGTGAACATATGAAAAAATGCATATTGTTTCTTCTTTGTCTTTGTTTGATCATACCATCGATTCCGTATCAAAAAGTATGGGCGGAAGAAGATTCGGAAATCAGCGAAGATCATTCAGAAGAATCATCAGAATCTGAAAGTTCGATCGACGAATCCTTAGATACAAGTTCAGGAGACTCCTCTGCGGAAGAGTCTATTTCTGGGGGAGAAGAGAAAGATGACACATCTCTTCCTGAGGATAGTTCGGATTCTGAAGCATCAGAAGAGTCTTCTGAAGAGAGTCAGGAGGAGAGCTCTTCCGAAGAATCCTCCGAAGAAAGCTCTTCCGAAGAAAGTTCAGAATCATCAGAAGATGAGTCCGAGACAGAAGATTCTGAGGAAGAAAAAGAAGAAGAAGAGGAAGAGGAAGAACTGGAACCAGGTGTTTATCAACCCAGTGAATGGCTTCTTTCTCTTTTAAATGCAAGAATGATGCTGAAAATGGCTGTCCAGGGCCATACTTACGAGGGTGAGATTGGAAACTTCCCCTCTGATTATCGTGCGCTCCTGGAAAACTTGCATGCGGCGCATCCGAACTGGGTCTTCGTAGCGGAATATACAGGAATCGATTTCGCCACCGCGGTCAAAATGGAAGCATCCGGAGATCGCAGTCAGGTGCCGAATCTCTCCAGTGATCTGATCAAGAGCAATACCAGCTCGGATTATTATCCCTCCAGCGGTACGTATCGCATTGTGGATGGTTCCGGTTCCAATGGCTGGGTCAATGCCAATCCGGCGATCATCTCCTATTTCATGGATCCGCGCAATTTCCTGAATGATAAGTACATCTGGCAGTTTGAGTCTTACTCCTATGATGCCGGCACCCAGAAACAGTCTACTGTTGAGCAGATCTGGAGCGGTCCGACGATCAATGGATCCAAGCAGACTACTTTTAAGATCAAGAATGGAAGTACGATCCAGGAAGTAAGCTATGCGTATGTCATTACCCAGGCCGGTAAGACGACAGGTGTCAGTCCGGTTTGGTTGGCTTCCAAGATCCGTCAGGAAGTCGGATCCGGTACGGGCAGCATTACCGGGACCTATTCTACAGATACCGGAGTCCTGTATAATGGTACGATCGATCTGGATGGATATTTCAATTATTACAATATCGGCGCCTATGCCGGTTCTACACCGATCGCCAACGGCCTGTACTGGGCGGCGGGCAACCCTAAGGTCGTTGATGGGGAAAACGTCCCGACAGTTACCAGTTACGAGCGCCCATGGGACAGCCCGGATAAGGCCATCCTGGGTGGAGCGGAGTATATCGCGGCCAACTACCTGTCTTCCGGACAGAAGACGGGTTATCTGAGCCGTTTCAATGTTACCTCCAACAATACCTATAATCATCAATACATGGGCAATCTGTCCGGCGCGGCGACAGAAGCGTACAGTACGTATTCTGCCTATTCGTCTATGGGCATCATCAATGCGTCCCGCCTCTTCTATATTCCGGTCTTTAATAACATGCCCAGCACCTCTGTCAAACCGAAGATCTCCGGTTCGACAGCAAAAGCGACTGTTACTTCTTCCACGCTGACTTTAAGAGATGCTCCTTCTGTGGGCGGATCTTCCATCGTCTCTCTTCCGCAGGGAACCACGGTAACGATCCTGGAAGGTGCTTTGGATAATACCCAGCGTGTGGGAATGTATAATGTGGAATTGAATCCTTACTGGTTCAAGGTTTCCGCTACCGTCAGCAATAAGTCTTATACCGGTTATGTAAGCGCGGACTTCCTGAAGATGACAACGGCTAAAACTCTGTCTGCGGGAGGCACGACGCAGCTTTCCCTTTCCTCTTCCGTAGGACAGACCGTTTACTATCAGTCCGGCAATCCGTGGATCGCGACGGTAGACAGCAATGGCAAAGTGACCGCGCTTCGAGAAGGCAGTGTGGATATTTACTGCTATACAGCGGCCGGGATCGACGCGATCGGGATCACGGTAAAATCTTCAAATTCCGGAACCAGTATCAATGGTTCTTCCATCACTGTATCTTCCGTAGCGAATCAGTCCTTTACAGGATCGGCCATCAAACCGTCTGTTACGGTCAAGAATGGTTCTACGACATTAAAGAATGGAACGGATTACAGTCTTTCTTATTCGAACAATGTTCTGCCAGGCACAGCGACCATCACGATCTCAGGAAAAGGTTCCTACAGTGGTTCCCGTACGGTGACCTTCACGATCACTGGCAGTTACAATACGTATGTGACTACGGAGAACCTGAATTACCGGAAAGGACCTGGTTTCTCTTACACGACGGTAGGAACGAAAACCAAGGGAAGTCAAGTCAGTATTTTGAATGGCTATTCCTTTAATGCGGATGGAAATACCTGGGTCATTGCGAAGATCGATGGTACGCATTACTATATGTCTTCGGCATACCTCACTCCATATAAGGCAGAAACCAAGTATACCGTAACATTTGATGGAAATGGCGGTACTGCTTCTGCCGGATCTAAAACGATCACATCCGGAAGTACAGTTGGTACATTGCCGACAGCCACTCGTTCTGGATATGCTTTCCAAGGATGGTTTACAGCCAAATCCGGTGGAAGTAAGATAACCACTTCCACTAAAGTAACATCTTCTGTTACCTATTATGCGCAGTGGAAGGCAGATATTGGCGGAAGCGCTGTTTCTGCTAATTCGATCGCAAATCAGAGCTTTAATGGTTCACAGATCAAGCCTTCCGTTGTATTAAAATCGGGATCTGCGACCTTGAAGCAAGGAACAGATTATACCGTTTCTTATGGGACGAATATTTGGCCGGGAACCGGGACAGTCACCGTTACCGGACAGGGCAGCTACACAGGTACAAGAAAACTTACTTTCACGATCTCCGGCAGTTTTGTTAAGTATACAACAACAGATTCTTTAAACTACAGAACCGGAGCTGGTACAAATCATTCTAAAGCTGGTACCTTTGCCTATGGAACGACGGTAGAAGTTCTCTCCGGATACACCGTAAAAGCAGAAGGTTTGAACTGGGTACCTGTTCGTGTTGGAGGCTCGTACTATTTTGTAGCCAGCGCGTATTTGAAAAAAGTAGCGACGACAACAGATATAGGAGCGAAAGCGATCAGTGTAGCTTCTGTAGCAGCCCAGACATTTAGTGGTAAATCCCTGACACCGTCTGTAACCGTCAAAAACGGTTCCACTACGTTGTCGAATGGAACAGATTATACACTTTCTTATAGTTCCAATTTCTGGCCGGGAACCGCAACGATTACGATCACAGGAAAAGGAAACTATTCCGGATCCCGCAGAGTAACGTTTACGATCAATGGAAGCTATACGCAGTATACAACATTGGCGAATCTGAATTATCGTACAGGAGCAGGTCTGAGTGCAAGTGTAGTAGGAACGTTCCCCAACGGTACCAAGGTCGATGTTCTGAATAACTATTCTCAATCGAATGGTGGAATAACCTGGGTGCCGGTTAAGGTAGGCAGTTCGATCTATTTTGTTTCCAGCGCCTATCTTAAGAAAGTAACGACCACGACATCTTCTTCTTCCTCATCCTCTTCTACGACCACGAATACTTCAACTAAGACCGTCACATATACGACGACCGATGAATTGAATTATCGAAATGGTCCGGGATTTGGTTATAGCGTAGTAGGAACGTTTGCTTATGGTGCTTCTGTCAATGTGGTAGAAAGTGTCACTAAGACAGCTGATGGGGTCACCTGGATCGGCGTTATGGTCAATGGAAAGCAGTACTACGCATCAAAAGCGTATTTAAAGAAGGCTGCTTCTTCCTCGTCATCTTCCAGTTCGTCATCTTCGTCTTCCTCGTCCTCTGCTTCATCTTCATCAGCAACAACGGTTTATACGACTACGGACAATCTGAACTACAGAAGCGGTCCTGGATTCAGTTATGGGGTCGTTGGTACGTTCCCATCGGGAACAGCTGTTAATGTTACAGAAAATGTGACAAAAACAGCGGATGGCGTCAACTGGGTCGGTGTTTTGGTAGGCGGTAAGCAGTATTATGTATCACGAGCCTATTTGAAGAAGTCCTCTTCAGCACCTGCATCTTCTTCAGAAACAGTGACCACATATAAGACAACGGCGAACCTGAATTATCGTTCCGGCGCAGGTTTGAGCTATGCCATCAAAGGAACATTGGCAAGAGGCAGTTCTGTCAGTGTAGTTTCCGGGTATTCTAGTTCTGCCAATGGCTATACCTGGTATAAGATCAAGATCGGAAATGCCTACTATTATGTGGCGTCGACTTATTTAACCAGATGATTTCACAAAGAAACGGGAGGATCCCGCAAGGGGTCCTTCCGGTTTTTCATGAGGAGAGGGATCGTGAATAATAGCAAGAAGGTTTTGATGCATATCTGCTGCGCGCCTTGCGCGAATCAATGCATAGATAGTCTCAGGATGGAGGGCCTGGATGTGACAGGTTTCTGGTTTAACCCGAACATCCATCCTTATACGGAGTGGCGGGCCAGGAAGGAAACACTGGAGCAGTATGCCAGGATGATCCATATGCCGCTGATCGTGGATAAGACCTATGGGCTTCGCAGCTTTATACAGGCGGTGGCATCGGATATCGACGGCCGGTGCGGGTATTGCTATGGCGTACGGATGGAAGAAACAGCCAGGGTGGCGGCGGAAAGAGGCTTTTCCGGGTTTACCACTTCTTTGCTGATCAGTCCGTATCAGCAGCATGAAAGGATCGTAAAGATAGGCATGTCCGCGGCGAAAAAGTATCAGGTCGAGTTCGTGTATCGGGATTTCAGGCCTTTGTATGAGGCGGGGCGGGCCCGCGCGCGGGAGCTGGATATGTATATGCAGAAGTATTGCGGTTGTATTTTTTCAGAAGAGGAGCGTTATCTAAAAAAACGATGAAGGAAATCAAAGAGGGGTTTAAAACGTTTCAGGCGGCTGTGCAATCCGCCATGGCTTCTGTATCTGCTGCCGGTGGGAGGTCTTTTGATCGTCTGGCTGTATAACAAGGGGGGAATGCAGCAGGATCCGGGAATGGATGCCGTCATTTCTTCGGTACACAGTGATTTTCAGCTGCCCTTTAAGATGGCTCCCTTGATCTTCGTCTCGACCGTGATCACGCATCTTTTTGGCGGTTCGGCCGGCCGGAGGCGTTCGCGCTTAAGCTGGTCTTTACGATGATCACCCTTGCGTGCGGATACAAAGGCGGTGAGATCGTGCCATCATTCTTTGTAGGAGCGACATTCGGCGCCGTCGTTGACGGACTGCTGCATCTGCCGGCCGGCTTCGGAGCGGCGATCGGTCTGATCAGCGTGTTCTGCGGAGCGGTCAATTGTCCTTTGGCGTCCATCATTCTGAGCGTGGAATTGTTTGGGGCCGAGTACCTTCCTTTGTTCGGTCTTTCGTGTGCCATCAGTTACACATTGTCCGGTTATTTCGGCTTGTATGGCACGCAGAAGATCTTGTATTCCAAGATCAAAACCACAGTATATCAACCGGTTTACGCACTAAAAACGGCAGGTATCTAAGAGGCAGGCGGATGGGAAGTCCGCCTGTTTTTTCACCTCTTTGAAAGGCATGTCAGAAAGCCCGAAAATGCGCTTAAAAAGCCCTTTCGGGCTTGTTTTTATGAGGTTTTTATGATATAATAATTAAGTTATAACAAGAGGGAAATGAACCCGTTCAGACGCCTTAAAACATGGTTTAAGAGGGCGTAAAATATAAAGGAGCAATATCTATGCCGAATGTGAATAACGAGAATCTGAACCCGGAACTGAGCGCGGAATTATCGGAAGAAGATAAGGCCGCCCGCGCGCTTCTTGAAGAAGCCGCGCCTGCCACTACGGATGATACCGAGGCGATTCCCGTTGAATCTTCTGAAGATTTTCATGGAGAACAGTTGGGAGACCTGACGGTTTCGGAGGAATACACGGCTGCCAACAGCATCCAGATCCTGGAAGGCCTGGAAGCGGTACGGCGTCGTCCGGGTATGTACATCGGTTCAACGTCCGCCACCGGCTTACACCATCTGGTCTATGAAATCGTTGATAACGCGGTGGATGAGGCCCTGGCCGGTTTCTGTACCGAGATCAAGGTCGATATCAACCCGGATAATTCCATTACCGTTCTGGACAACGGGCGCGGCATCCCGGTCGATATCCAGCCGCAGGCTGGCATTTCCGGTGTTGAAGTCGTATATACCATCCTGCATGCCGGCGGCAAGTTCGGCGGTGGAGGATATAAAGTATCCGGTGGTCTGCACGGAGTTGGCGCGTCAGTTGTCAACGCGCTTTCGACCTGGGTCAAAGTCCGGGTCCATCTGAATGGCAAGATCCATGAGATCCGCTTCGAGCGGGGCAATACGGTCCAGCCGTTGACCGTCGTCGGCGAGACGGAGCACACCGGTACCGAGGTCACCTTCCTGGCGGATGATACCATTTTCGAGAACGTGGTCTATGAGTTTGACACGCTCAGGGAGCGTCTGCAGGAAATGGCTTTCCTTACCAAGGGCCTGCGCATCACGCTTACCGATAAGCGCACGGATCCTGAAAAGGTGGAAACTTTCCATTATGAAGGCGGTATCCGTGAGTTTGTCAAGCATTGCAATAAGCATAAGGATCTGATCTATGACAAGATCATGTATGCGGAAGGCATGAAGGATGGCGTCTATGTTGAGGTCGCCCTGCAGCATAGCGATACATACAATGAAAATATCTTCAGCTTCGTCAATAATATCAATACGCCGGAGGGCGGCATGCATGTGGAAGGCTTTAAAAGAGCCTATACCCAGGTGCTCAATGATTTCGCCCGCAAAAACGGTTTATTGAAGGAGAACGATAAGAATCTGTCCGGAGATGATGTCCGAGAAGGTCTGACCGTTGTCATCAGCGTTAAGATCTCCGAGCCTCAGTTTGAAGGTCAGACTAAGCAAAAGCTGGGCAATTCCGAGGCCAGAGGCGCCGTAGCGGCCATCGTAACGGATGGATTGAACTTCTTCCTGGAGCAGAATCCTAAAGTGGCCAGGACCATCGTGAATAAGGCTACGCTGGCAGCCCGTGCCAGAGACGCGGCCCGTAAGGCCAGAGAGCTGACCCGCCGCAAGAGCGCGCTGGAAAGCACCACGCTGCCCGGCAAGCTTGCGGATTGCACGGATCGGGATCCTAAGAACTGTGAGATCTACATCGTTGAGGGTAATTCCGCAGGCGGTTCCGCCAAGGGAGCCCGCTCCCGCCGTACGCAGGCGATCCTGCCTCTTCGCGGCAAGATCCTGAATGTGGAAAAAGCCCGTCAGGACCGCATCCTCGGCAATGAGGAGATCAAGTCCATGATCACGGCCTTCGGAACCGGGTTTAAAGAAGATTTTGATATCAGCAAGCTTCGTTATGACAAGATCATCATCATGACGGATGCTGATGTTGACGGAGCGCATATCCGTACGCTCATGCTCACCTTCTTCTACCGCTTCATGCCTCAGCTGATCGAGCAGGGCCATGTATATGTCGCGCAGCCCCCGCTCTATCGTGTGGAGAAGGGCAAAAAGGAGCATTACTACGCTTACGATGATAAAGAGCTGGATAAGATCCTGGACCAGATCGATGGACGCAATGATCCTTCCATCGAGATCCAGCGTTATAAAGGTCTGGGTGAAATGGACGCGGAGCAGCTTTGGGATACCACTATGGATCCGGCCAAGCGCATCCTTCTCCGGGTGGAGATGGAGGACGCATCGGTGGCTGATCAGATCTTTACCCTGCTGATGGGCGATAAGGTCGAGCCGCGTCGTGAATTCATCGAGAAGAACGCGAAGTACGCAACGATCGACGCCTGAGAATAGCAGAATTTCAACAGATAGAAAGAGACAAAGATGTCTGATAACAACGAAATGAATCAAAACCAGAAGTATGACCGCGTAGAATCGATCAACCTGGAACGCTCCATGCGCCAGTATTACATCGACTATGCCATGAGCGTCATTACGGCCCGTGCCTTGCCGGACGTGCGGGATGGTTTAAAACCGGTACAGCGCCGCATCATGTATGCCATGAGCGAGCTGAACCTGACTCCGGACAAGCCGTATCGTAAATCCGCCCGTATCGTCGGTGATACCATGGGTAAATATCATCCGCATGGTGATACTTCCATCTATGATGCTATGGTACATCTGGCGCAGGATTTCAATATGCGCTATATGCTGGTCGATGGACATGGCAACTTCGGTTCCGTCGATGGTGATGAACAGGCGGCTATGCGTTATACCGAGGCCAGAATGAGCCGGATCGCGCTGGAAATGCTGGCTGACCTTAACAAAAACACGGTCGATTTCATTCCCAACTTTGATGGATCCTTAAAAGAGCCGACGGTTCTGCCCAGCC
This sequence comes from uncultured Eubacteriales bacterium, assembly GCA_900316145.1. Lineage (GTDB taxonomy): Bacteria > Bacillota > Clostridia > Lachnospirales > Bianqueaceae > RUG159. The sequence continues at coordinate 23,058 of ONBQ01000084.1, read as the reverse complement.
GCTTCCCGAACCTGCTGGTCAATGGTACCGGCGGTATCGCGGTCGGTATGGCGACCAACATCCCTCCGCATAATCTGGGAGAGGTCATTGACGGTGTGGTCAAGATCATCGATAACCGGGTCCTGGAAAACCGGGAAACGACTATCGAGGAGATCCTGTCTATCATCAAGGGCCCTGATTTTCCGACCGGCGCTACCATCTATGGTGTGTCTGGCATCGAGCAGGCGTATCGCACCGGCCGCGGGCGTATCGTCGTGCGCGCCAACATGGAAGTGGAACAGATGGAGGGCGGCCGCCAGCGGATCGCCGTTTCCGAAATTCCTTTCCAGGTCAACAAGGCCCGTTTGATCGAGCGCATCGCGGATCTGGTCAAAGACAAGAAGCTTGAAGGCATTTCCGATCTTCGGGATGAGTCTGACCGCAGCGGTATGCGCATCGCGATCGAGCTGAAGCGGGATGCCAATGCCAAGGTCATCATGAATCAGCTGTATAAGAACACACCGCTTCAGGATGCGTTCTCCTGCAATATGCTGGCTTTGGTAGGCGGCGAGCCTAAGATCCTCAACATCCTCGAAATGCTGACCTATTATCTGGATCATCAGAAGGATGTCGTGACCCGTCGCACCCAGTATGATCTGGAAAGAGCGCAGGCAAGAGCCCATATCCTGGAGGGCTTGCTGAAGGCGCTGGATCATATCGATGAGATCATTTCCATCATTCGCGGGTCTCAGACCGTAGCCATGGCCAAAGAACGCTTGATGAACCGGTTTGAGTTTACCGATCAACAGGCGCAGGCTATCGTCGACATGCGTCTGAGAGCGTTGACCGGTTTGGAAAGAGACCGTCTGCAGGGCGAATATGATGAACTGGAGGCCAAGATCTCTGAATATATCGGGATCCTTTCCAATGAGAAGCTGCTCTATGGCGTCATCAAAGAAGAACTGCTGATCATCAAGACCAAGTACGCGGATCCGCGCCGCACCGCCATCACCTATGAAGAGGGCGAGATCGATATCGAAGACCTGATCAAGAATGAACAGTGCGTGGTGACGATGTCCAACCTGGGATATATCAAGCGTACTCCGCTGGATCTGTACCGCAGTCAGAACCGCGGCGGCAAGGGCATCAAGGGCATGGAGACCCGTGAGGGAGACTATGTCAAGCAGATGTTCATTTCTTCCGCGCATGATATCCTGACCTTCTTCACCAACAAGGGCAAGGTCTATCAGATGCGGACTTATGACATTCCGGAAGCGGGACGCACCGCGCGCGGAACGGCTATCGTCAATCTGCTCAGCCTGCCGGGTGATGAAAAGGTCACCGAGATCGTGCAGCGTGACAATAACCTGGAAGTCAGCGAGAATGCCTGCCTGATCATGGGCACCAAGCGCGGTCAGATCAAAAAGACCTATGTTCGTGAGTATGCCAACATCCGCTCCAACGGATTGATCGCGATCACGCTGCAGGATGGGGATGAACTCATCGGCGTCAAGATGACAGAGGGCAATGATGAAGTCATGATGGCCACCCGCAATGGTCAGATGATCCGCTTCTCCGAGCAGGATGTACGCACGACCGGACGCAGCTCCATGGGTGTCCGAGGCATCAGCCTGACAGAGGATGATGAAGTCATCGATATGCAGCTGGTCAAAGAGGGTACCGCGATCCTGGCCGTTACAGAAAACGGTATGGGCAAGAGGACCCTGCTGGAGGAATTCAATACGCAGCATCGCGGCGGAAAGGGTGTGCTTTACTACCGCATTACCGATAAGACCGGCAAGGTCGTGGGATGCAAGATCGTAGAGGATGACCAGGAACTGATGATCATGAATTCCGAGGGCATCATGATCCGCATGAAGGTCTCTGACATTTCACAGATCGGCCGCGTAACATCCGGTGTCAAACTCATCTCTTTGGATGAGGACGTGCGCGTCGTCAGCCTGGCTCCGATCCAGGAAGGACGCATGGACAGTGAGGACCCGGACGAGGAAGAAGATTCAGAGGACGATCTGTCGGATCTGGATTTCACTGAAGAATAAAGAATAAAAACAGAAAGCACAGCAATGACCTGAGCATAAGGAGGGCAGCCTATGAAAAAGCTTCGATCCATGGCCTTGACTCTGGGACTTGCTGTGCTTCTTTTGATCCATACCGGCTCTGCCCGGGACACGCGGGCCGCTTTATCGGATGACGCGGCTACGCTGGAAGCTTCTGAAAAATACAACGCGGCCCAGGCCATAGGACAGATCCGAAAGAACGTTGGTCTGTCCGCGCTTTCACAGGATCCGAACCTGGATGAGGCGGCGGATAACCACAGCACTTACATGGAGAAGGCGGCTTTGGTCACCTTTGAGGAACTGCCGGGTGATGCTCTGTATACTGGAGGGTATCCGTCAGACAGGGCACATTACGCGGGGTATTCCTCTCCTTTCGTCATGGAGTATGACAACTTCCGCATGGTATCGTATGCTGATTTCCTGGATTGGAGCCTGAAGGATCCTTACTTAAGGACCTCCTTGCTAAGCCCCCAGTATTCCGGAATCGGATTTGGACGTTCCGGATACTACTATTGCATGATGCTGGGGGGATCCGGCTATGAGGGAAACAGTCTGATCACAGCATACCCCTATGCCGGTCAGGAAGAGGTGCCGGAGGTCGAACTGGTCGACCTGAGTCATGTTCCGGAAGGGATAGAAGGCACAGCCGGAACGTCTGTCGGGCTTCCGGTCACGATCCAGTATTACGCCCCTCAGGCGCAGGATCTCCGGTTTGAGCAGATCGAGGCGCAGATCCTGGATTCCGAGCGAGGAAAAGAGCTGGAGTTCATCACCATAGCGCCGCAGGATGAGGATGGCATCTGGAATACGCTGATCCTTTTCCCGACCCATAACTATACGTCCAGTACGCGTTATACCGTTTCGGTCTCTTTTGATGTCTACGATGGGGATACATTGCTGGAAAAGATCAAAGAGAAATGGTCTTTTACCAGCGTAGGACCGGATTTCATGGGCGGTGTGCGCCGTGATACCGTCTTAAGGGATCTGATGCAGGCTCTGCACGCGCCGCAAGAGTTGATCGATGAGAGGATCGCCTCGCTGTCGGAGCCGGATAGTTATACGACGCGCGAGCAGGCGGTCGTATGGATGATCGATCTTCTGAATGAGTGCGTGCCGGAAGTCATGTCCACCATCACCGTGGACTATAAAGAAACCTATGAAGATATCAACCAATGTGAGGAAGAAGCCCGGGATAAGGTACAGATGGCCTATCAGATGCGCCTGATCGAAGACCAAGGCCGCGGTATCCTGAACCCCAAAGCCTTGATGAGCCGGGCGGAACTGGAAAGGATCCTGAACCGTCTGCAGACCCGCTTCACACCGCATTGGACCGAGGAAGAGCAGGAACCGGTCATATCAAACGAATCATCACCGGCTGAAGAGAGCGCTCCGCCGGAAGCGCCGCCGGAGGATCATGAAGCGCCGGAGGGTGAGCCATCCCAGGACTCCCAGGAAGAAGAGGCCCGGCCGGAGAGCGAGTCCGAACCGATCGAACCCAAGCCGGAAGAGAGCTCTTCTGAACCGCAAGAAGAATCTTCTGATGAGGAAGACATATCGGAACCGGAAAGTTCGGAAGAAGAAGACAAATAAAGAATCTACTTTAATAGATGAAGGAGGATGTAACTATGGCACGAATCATGTCACTGGACTCAGGAACGACCAGTGTCCGCGCGCTGATCTTTGATGAGAACGGCAAGACATTGGGTATGGCGCAGAAGGAGATCCATCAGATCTACCCGCATACCGGCTGGGTCGAAGAGGATCCGGTCGAGATCTGGAACTGTCAGATCCAGGTAGCTGCCGAAGTGCTGCAAAAGCTGGACCTGAAGGCGGAAGAGTTAGACTGCATCGGCATCACCAATCAGCGCGAAACGCTGATCGCCTGGGATAAGCGGACCGGAGAGCCGATCCATAACGCGATCGTATGGCAGTGCCGCCGTACCGAAGAGTATTGTGGGCAGCTGGTGGAGAGAGGCTTGACGGAATGGTTCCAGAGCCGTACGGGCCTGATCCTGGATGCTTATTTCTCCGCGACGAAGGCCGGATGGATCCTGAAGAACGTTCCCGGCGCCAGAGAGATGGCGCTGGAGGGCAATCTCCTGTTCGGAACGATCGATACCTGGCTGATCTGGAAGGCTACGAATGGCAAGTCCTATGTGACGGACTATTCAAACGCCTGCCGCACCATGCTGTTCAATATCCACACGCTGGATTGGGATCCGGAGATCCTGGAATTCTTTGATATTCCGCGTACCTGCCTGCCGGATGTACTGGAAAGCGGTACCGATTTCGGTATGGTGGATCCTTCCTGGCTTGGCGCGCCGATTCCGATCACGGCGGTCCTGGGCGATCAGCAGAGCGCTTTGTTCGGACAGCGCTGCTTCAATAAGAGCGAGGCCAAGTGTACCTATGGTACCGGAGCGTTCATCCTTTCCAATATCGGCGATGAGCCGCTGGTTTCCAAGGAAGGTCTGCTTACCACGGTGGCCTGGGGCTATGGCGGAAAGGTAAGCTATGCCTTTGAGGGCAGCATTTTCATGGCCGGCGCGGTGGTGCAGTGGCTCAGAGATAACCTGGGCATCATGGCAAATGCCGCGGAATCGGAGGCTATGGCCACAGCGGTCGAAAGCAGTGAGGGCGTTTACTTCTTAAGCTCCTTCCAGGGCCTTGGCGCCCCGTGGTGGAAGAATGGCGTACGGGCCAGCATCCACGGCATGACCCGCAAGACCAATGTCAACCATATCGTGCGTGCTGCTTTGGAAAGCATCGGCTTCCGCGTCAAGGATGTCGTAGGCGCAATGGAGCGCGAGATGGGCATGCCGTGCAAAACGCTGCGTGTGGACGGCGGTATGACTGCCAACAAGTTCATGATGCAGTGCCAGGCGGATATCCTGCAGATCCCTGTCATCAAGGGTGACAATCAGGAAGTTACGGCGCTGGGTGCCGCTTATATGGCCGGTCTGGTCAAGCGCATCTGGAAGAGCATGGATGAACTCAAGGCCATGGCGGATCATGAGACCTATTTCCACCCGATCATGCATGCCCAGGATTCCGCAAAATTGTATGATGGATGGCTGGAACTGATCGAAAAAATCTGAAGTATCATTTGAGGTTTGATCTATGAAAAAAACAGTATTAAAACAGTATGCGCGCCTGATCGCGAAAATGGGCGGCAATGTACAGAAGGGTCAGGACGTGGTCGTTGTCGCGTCTTTGGATCAGCCGGAATTCGTGAAGATGCTCGTGGAAGAGTGTTACCGCGCAGGAGCCCGGAAGGTACGGGTCGAGTGGAGCTATCAGCCGCTCACCAAGATCCATGCCCGTTATCAGAAGGAAAAGGTCCTTTCTGAAGTGACGGAGTGGGAAAAGGCCAAACTGCAGGAGATGGTCGATACGCTGCCGTGCCGCATCTATCTGGCTAGCGAGGACCCGGATGGTCTCAAAGGCATCAACCGCAAGTTCTTTAAGGCAGCCCAGAAGCGCGCTATCATCAACAAGCCCTATCGCGACGCGATCGATAATAAACATCAGTGGTGCATCGCCGCCGTCCCGGGAGAGGCGTGGGCTAAGAAGCTGTATCCGAAGATGAGAAAGCAGCAGGCGATCGAGCAGCTTTGGAAGGATATCCTGCTGACCTCCCGCGCGGATGGAGTAACGTTTGGCTCCGATCCGGTCCAGGCCTGGGAAGAGCACAACGCGGATCTGAAGGATCGCTGCCGGTACCTGAATGAACTGAAGCTTCGCAAGCTGACCTACAAAGCGTCCAACGGTACGGACTTCACCGTAGAGCTGATGCCGGAAAGCCGCTTCCATGGCGGTTCCGACTTTACATTGCAGGGTGTTGAGTTCAACCCGAATATTCCGTCAGAAGAAGCATTTACCTCGCCGGACCGCCGCACGGCCAATGGTATCGTCTATGCCACCAAGCCGTTGTCCTATGCCGGACAGCTGATCGAGAACTTCTGGATACGGTTTGAAGAAGGACGCGCCGTCGAATGGAAGGCGGAAGTCGGCCAGGACGTGCTGGATTATATCATCGGTCAGGATGATGGCAGCCACTATCTGGGTGAGGTCGCACTGGTTCCGAAGGAATCGCCGATCAACACCTCAGGCGTTCTGTTCTACAACACGCTGTTCGACGAAAACGCGGCCTGCCATCTGGCGTTAGGCGCCGGATTCAATGAGTGCGTGGAAGGCTTCCAGGATCTGAGCGAAGAAGAGCTCTTCGAAAAAGGCCTCAATGACAGCATCGGCCACACCGACTTTATGATCGGAAGCGATGACCTTTCCATCGATGGAGTCACAGAGGATGGAAAGACCGTTCCCATTTTCCGGAACGGCACCTGGGCATTTTAAGTCAAAGAAAACCGTTGTCTTGAGTGAACCGACCCCCAATCGTTAGATTTTTAGGTCTAACTTTTGGGGGTCGGTTCATTTTTCCGGTAAGAGGAGACCCATAATAAAAGAATCCTGCAGCAATGACCCTGTCCTTAAGGAATTCCATAAGGACAGGGTTTAAAAAAACTTATGTTGTAACTATTGACATTACAACAAAATCATGATATATTGATTTTGTAAGATGAAACCGCAATGGTTACAACTAAAACATTCGGAGGCCCTCATGCAGATTTCAAGCAGATTTACGATAGCCCTGCACATCCTTACCTGTGTAGAGTTTTTCAAAGAAGAACACAAAGTGACCAGTGAGTTTCTGGCCGGCAGCATCAACACCAATCCGGTCATCATTCGGAAGATCCTGGGTCAGCTTAAAAAAGCAGGGTTGATCTCTGTAGCCAGAGGGACCGGCGGCATCACAGTGAATAGGCCGCTTCCCGAGATAACCTTCCTCGATGTGTACCAGGCGATCGAACCGGTCGAAAACGGGGATCTGTTCCACTTTCACGAAGAGCCCAATCCGAAGTGCCCGGTAGGACGGAACATGCATACGTTGCTGGATGATAAGCTAAAGGCCATCCAGGATGCGATGGAAGAAAAGATGAGGACCTACACCTTGGCGGATCTGGAAACCGGTCTTCAAGAGATCCTCGCAAAGGAAAGCAGGTGAGTTATGACACAGGATCAGAGATTGACCGAACTGGTGGAGGCCTTCAAGGCCGATTCCGTCCGGTATAAGGACCTGGAAACGCCAAAGGACCTGGGCAGCCGGCGGCGCATCCTCCGGTCGCTTATGAACATCCGCATGCCCAGAAAGCTGGATGCTTCGGTCCTGGAGATGCAGGACACTTATCTGAAGGAGCGGATCCGGGAAAACGGGATCGTTGGGTTAGAGGATATCCCTCTGACAGAAGGGGTGATCTCCCTCTGGCAGGGGGACATCACCCGCCTGCAGGTGGATGCCATCGTAAACGCGGCGAATTCCCAGATGCTGGGCTGCTTTGTGCCCATGCACACCTGTATCGACAACTGCATCCACACCTTCGCAGGCGTCCAGCTTCGGGCGGAGTGTGACCGGCAGATGAAGCAGCTTAAAGCCCGGTTTGGTCCGGATTATGAGCAGCCCACCGCGGTTCCGATGCTGACGGACGGGTACAACCTGCCGGCCAAAAAGGTGGTGCATATCGTCGGCCCGATCGTCTCCGGCCCCTTGACACCCGCGCTGGAGAAGGACCTTGCGGACTGTTATACCAATACTTTGAACCTATGTAAAGAAAACGGTCTTCGGTCCGTCGCCTTCTGCTGCATCTCCACAGGCGTATTTCATTTCCCGCCGCAGCGGGCGGCCGAGATCGCGGTACGTACTGTAAGAAGCTGGCTTTCGGAACATCCGGATGCCATGGATCGCGTAATTTTCAATGTTTTTTCAGACAAGGACAGGAGTATCTATGAACATATTTTCAGATAAAAAGAAGCCGGATTATGAGCAGGTCCTGCGGAAAGGGATCTACTTCGTACGCACGCTGCAGGGTGATTTTTATGGTCCTGCGGGCAGCCGGGAGGATAGTATCCGCAGGTTGAAGGAAGAGATAGAAACGGCCGATGCGATCGTGATCGGCGCCGGCGCCGGGCTTTCCACCGCGGCAGGCTTCATCTACAGCGGGAAGCGGTTTGACCAGTGGTTCTTCGATTTCAAGGAGAGATTTGGCTTCACAGACATGTATTCCGGCGGGTTCTATCCCTTCCCGGATGACGAGACGCGCTGGGCTTTCTGGGCCCGGAACATCTATATCAACCGGTATTTGCCAGCGCCGAAGCCGGTGTATAAAGATCTTCTGGCATTGGTCAGGGATAAGAACTATTTCGTGATCACGACCAATGTGGATCACCAGTTTCAGCAGGCGGGCTTTGATAAGGAGCAGCTGTTCTACACCCAGGGGGACTATGGTCTGTTCCAGCATGCCGGTGGCAAGATCAAGAAGACCTATGATAATGAAGAGTGGGTCAAGAAAGCTATGGCCGCGCAGCGCTTCATCCCGGATGAAAACTGCAGGTTCCAGGTGCCGAAGGACCGGCTGCTCTCGACGCGTCTGCCCCACGAACTGATCCCTGTCTGTCCGGACGATGGTGCTCCGGCAGCCATGAATCTGCGGGCGGACGAGACCTTTGTGGAGGATGCCGGCTGGCACGCCGCCGCGGACCGGTATGCCGCTTTCCTTGAGGAATGCGAAGGGAAAAAGGTCCTGTACCTGGAGCTTGGCGTCGGCGCCAACACGCCGATGATCATCAAGTATCCCTTCTGGGCACTGACAGCGGAAAACCCGGATGCGGTCTATGCCTGTCTGAACTATGACGCGGCCATCACGCCGGAACCGATCAAGGAGCGTTCGATCTGCCTGGGCGGGGATAGCGGAGAGGTGCTGAAAGCATTGCTATGATGGGCAAATGATCCTGATGTTCACAAAAAGTTTACAAAAATTGTTAGCACTCACTCTTGACGAGTGCTAACAATCGTGTTATACTATGTTCAGAACATGAGGAACAGAGAAGACCACAAGGACTACAAAGTTCCGATGATCCAATCACTCCTTCCCGATGCTCAAAACAATGATCAAACAAGAGTTTGAGTAAGGAGGAATTGATTTATGTTGATGCATGATCTGTTTGGAGAAAGCTTATTTGATGATTGGTTCGATTTCCCGGATTTCCGTGAAATGGACAGGGACTTCAACCGCACGCAGAAAAGGTTGTATGGTCATCACGCCAACCGGCTGATGAAGACGGATGTCCATGAAATGGACGACCACTATGAAGTCGACATTGACCTGCCGGGCTTCAAGAAGGAAGAGATCAAGCTGGAGCTGAATAATGGCTATCTGACTGTCAGTGCCGCCAAAGGCCTGGACGAGGACGACAAGTCCAAGAAGGGCAAGGTCATCCGCAAGGAGCGTTACATGGGCTCCATGGAGAGAAGCTTCTACGTAGGCGATGAACTGACGGAAGAGGACATCAAGGCGAAGTTTGAACATGGTGTCCTGAGCCTGACGGTGCCTAAGAAGGAAACGCCGAAGCTGCCGGAGAAGAAAACGATCCTGATCGAAGGATAAGAGATCATAGATCAGAATGATGAAAACGCCTCGAACCGAAAGGTTCAGAGGCGTTTTTTTTGTGCATCTTCCTTTGCTTTTTTTCTGTGCGCGATTTTGTTGCGGACTTCTTCTGCCCGGGCTATTACTTTTTCTTTCCAGGCTTCGTCCTCCTCGTCCAGCTGATACGCTTCAAAACCATACTCCTTGCCATAGGAACATATGACGGATTCATCATCCACATGGAGGGAGATCTGGTAACGACTTGGGACTTTCTGTGGCAAGACCGCGCTGGAGAAGCGCTGCACCTCATTACGGTGACGGTTTCCGTTGATGATGCCATCAAACCTGACGCCATAGAGGCGGAACAGCCACCGGATGTAAGATTCGGAGCGGAAGGAGGAGGTATAGACCCAGACATCGTAGCCGAGGCTTTGCAGTTTGTGGATCAGTTCCGGCGTTCCCAGGCGCAGCCGCTCCCGGAAGATCTTATTGAGGGGAAACGGCAGCGAGGGTTCTGTTTTATGTGTCGCGGGATTGACGAAGAGCACCTCGTCCAAGTCGAACGAGACCCGCATCCTTTCTATTTCGTTTGCCTTATCCATGGTTTTCGATCTCCTCCAGAACCGTGATCACGTTTTTGGACCAATCCTGTGGCGTGGCATCCAGCTCGTATTCCTCAAAGCCGCCCCCGTTTTTGCGGGTCAGCAAGACCATTTTCTGGTCGATATGCAGCGTCGCGTCGTACTTGTTCCAAATCATTTTTTCCAGATCTACATCCGATTCGGCATGATTCTCCATCTTTTTGGAGATACCGGTGATGATACCGTCTACATGGACGGAATAAGCACGGAAAAAATCACGGATATCGTCGATAGAATAATATTCCGCGGCGTAGACCCAGATGTCATATCCATGCTTGGACAGTTCATAGAAAAGGGCAGGGATGCCAAGACGGATGCGCTGCTTATAGCGCAGGTTCTTCGGAAACCCAAGCGCCTTTTCCAGCGCCGGGTCATTACCCGGACGGAAAACCACTTCTTCCAGGTCCAGGGCGGCCCGCTTATCATGTGTCGAATTCTCCAGGATCTTACGGATGTCGGATTCAGTGGCCACATTGATGACCTTGACCGGTATCTTTTTGATGCCGACACGCATGGCCGCCGCCCAGCGGTGATGGCCGTTGAGCAGCCGATAGCCTTTTGGTTGAAGTTTTTCGACCAGAATGGGATCCGAATTCGCGAAAGGATTCTGTCTGCGGCTCAGGGCGTCCATGTATTTCTGCTGGTATTTCGTGATGATGCGGTAACTGGGGCCGACCTTGTCCGAGGTGAACAGATCATCCTTATTGGCGTGGATCTCGGAACAAGGGACCTTTTTGATGAACATACGCTCCCAAAAACCTGCGTGAATGGGGATGAAGACACCCTGTTGTTTTTGCAGATCTTCCTTAACGAAGCTTCGGATATCTGTTCCTTCCAGTGGATCATAAATGTTTTTGCTTATTGCCATGTTCAGCTCCAGCTTTTCTGAATTTCTTCGATCGTAAGAGTACCGGGGACCCTGACCGCCACCTGATACTGGTCTTCATAGACGATCTCACCGGGCGTGTTGGTATAGACCAGAAAATAGGGATGATCATACTTTTCCAACAGCCAGAGTGCCGGACGGATCATTTTCAACATCTCTTCAGAGTTTTCTGTTTTGAAAAAGCAGACGACTTTTTCCTGATTCTTACATTGTGGAGGAAACGGCAGGTGTGTCCGGAACCAGTCATCGATCTCGATAAAAAGGCCGGCATCCTCTTCCTCCATCGTGTCATTCTGGACCAGCTGCCAGCATATACTGAAGACGCCTTTTGCGTACATGGTATTGGCGGCCAGTTCCTGGCCTTGTATCCGCAGGTACTTATAATTCATAGTGACATCCTTCGCTTTTGATCGTTGTTTTGTACCCGGTTTTATGGTACCATGGATCACGCCGGGAGGCAATAAAAAAATACGGGCTATCCTGTCGCTGTGAGATCATCGTATTTTTCGGTATTGGGCCGGCGTAACCCCATAATACTTGATAAACGTCCGATAGAAGCTGCTGGTTCCGCAGCCACAGAATCGATCGAAACCACTCCTTGCCGCAGCCTGTCTGCGGCTTTTTCCATGCGCGGACCGCTGGACGCCGCAATGGTACGTCAAGCCAATGGCAAAACAGATCATCTCCGGCATGGAGCGGCATTTTAAAGATTATCAGCCGGATGAGAGCCCGAGACAAGCAGCCCCACTGCCTGGCATAGAACAGAGACACCGCAAAAATACAGCGGCTTCCCGCTATGTGTGGCTTCCTGTTGAATGGAAGGGTGACAAACCCGTCATTCGCTGGAAAGATGAATGGACTATCTAATAACAAAAAACGCAGGACCCTGAAGTTCATCAGGTCCTGCGTTTTTTCTTTGAACAGATCAGGCACCGACGCTGCCGCTGGTAGCGCCCTGGTTTACATCGTTTAAGGGCAGCCAGTCGAGAACCTTCTTGATCTCCTGATCCCAGAAATCCCAGCTGTGGGTACCGGGACCCTCGTAATAGGTGAGGTCATACCCCTTCTCCCGGAAGAGATCGCGGTAGGCACGGTTCGGTCCGATCAGGGAATCTTCCGTACCACAGGCCAGGTAGATCTTCGGCAGTTCACAGCCTTCATCCACCAGCTGCTGGATCAGTGCCATAACTAAATCTCCTGTATAATATTAACCGGGAACACGGGCATACGCGCGGTTCCAAAAGAACAAAGCCAGGGGAATACAGACAGCTTCGGCCAGAACATAGCCCAGCCAGATCATATTCAGATTCCCTGTAAGACGAAGGACCAGCGCGAACAGGACCGGCAGAACGGCCTGGCGGGCCGTGCCCATGCGGTTTTCCTGAACGTCAGGCATGTAAAACTCCTTTTAAACTTAGAATCGGACGTCCAGTTCCTGCATCAGCGTTTCGGCGGAACTGCCGCCCATAAAGAGGCGGAACTTGCCGTCCTCACGGACATACTCACCGTCGTTGTTGTAGAAGCCCATATCGGCCTTCTTGAGCGTGAGGGCGACTTCTTTTTCTTCCCCGGGGGCCAGGGCGACCTTCGTGAAGCCCTTGAGTTCTTTGACCGGGCGGACCAGGGAAGCGGTCACATCCTGCATGTAGAGCTGGACGGTCTCGGTACCGGCCACATTTCCGGCATTTTTTACTTTGACTTTTGCCGTGAAGGCCTCCACGGACTCTTCAACCGTCAGATCTGAATACTGATAGGTCGTGTAGGACAGACCATAACCGAAGGGGAAAGCCGGTTCGGTCGGGGCGTCAATGTACTTGGAGGTGAATTTGAACTTGCCGGCGGGACGTCCTGTAGACGTGTGGTTATAGTAGATCGGAAGCTGCCCTGTCACATAAGGGAAGGAAGCAGCCAGCTTGCCGGTCGGGTTGTAGTCACCGAAAACGACGGACGCTATGGCGTTGCCCATCTGGATGCCCAGCTGCCAGCCTTCGATGAGGGTCGGCAGATTCTCGGCCTCCCAGCCAAGCGCGAGGGCGCGGCCGTTCATCAGGATCGTCACGACAGGCTTGCCTGTAGCCAGAAGCTTCTCCAGCAATTCACGCTGCTTGCCGGGAAGCGTGGTATCGGCGCGGGAAGCGGCCTCACCACTCATGGCGGTCGTCTCGCCTACCACAGCTACGATCACATCACCGAAGGACGCGGCTTGCGCGATCTCATCGTCGTTGATCTCCCGATCCGGACCACCACAGGCAAAGTATTTAACATCAGCGCCGGCGTTTTTGAAACCATCCAGGATACTGACGCAGTCTTCGCCCTTCCAGCTCATAGCCCACGCACCGATGATCTCGGACGGGCTGGCCGCCAGGGAACCGACCAGGCTGATCTTCTGGTCCTTCTTCAGGGGAAGGACCTTCTCATCGTTCTTCAGCAAAACGATGGATTTCTTCGCGGCTTCCAGGGTGAGGGCGACATGCTCCTGCGGCAGCTTGTCGTAGCGGTGCATGGCCTCCTCGGTGATATACGGATGGTCGAACAGGTCCAGCCACATTTTGACGGAAAGAATGCGGCGGGCGGCCTCATCGATGACTTCCATGGAAACATCACCGCGTTCGACCGCGTTCTTCAATTCTTCAATATAAATGGAAGTGCCCATATCCATATCCATGCCGGCATTCGCGGCCTGTCTGGCGGCGTCATAGCGGTCCGCGGCAATGCCGTGATCGATGCACTCACGGATGGCGTTGGCATCGCTGACCACGAAACCTTTCAGGCCATAGCGCTCTTTCAAGGTCCGGCGCAGGGTATACTCATTGACCGTGCAGGGCACGCCGTTCAGGTCATTGAAGGAAGCCATGGCGCTAGCGGCGCCGGCTTCGGTCGCGGCTTTAAAAGGCGGCAGATACACGTTATGCAGCTGGGAAATGCTCATGGATGTGGTGTTGTAGTCACGGCCGGATTCTGCGGCACCGTAAGCGACATAGTGCTTCATGCAGGCAGCTACATAGTTCTCCCGGCGCTCCGTGCCATCTTTGGCGTCTTCATAAGCGCCATCCTGAAGACCATGGATCTTGGCTTCAGCAAAGCGGCTGGCCAGATACGGATCTTCGCCCGGACCTTCCGACACGCGGCCCCAGCGAGAGTCACGGCCCACATCGATCATCGGCGCGAAGTGCCAGGAAATACCCTGCGTGCGGGATTCCTTGGCTGCCATGTGAGCGGTACGCCGGAACAGATCCGGGTCAAAGGCACCGGCTTCTGCCAGAGCGATGGGATAGACGCTGCGATATCCGTGGATAACGTCGAAACCGATGATCAGAGGAATGCCCAAACGGCTTTCCTCCACCGCGATCTTCTGCAGTTCGTTGTATTTTCCGGGATCCTGCAGCATGACGCAACCGATGAGACCTGCGCGGATATTGTCTTCCTGATAATCACGCTCAGCGTTTTCGAACTTTTGATGCAATTCTTCCTGACTGATCTTGCCGTCCATGGCCATTTCGATCAGTTCTTCGAAAGATACGTCAAAACCGCCCACCAAAGAAGGCGAAAGCTGGTTCATCTGACCGATCTTCTCTTCTAATGTCATTTTTGCCAGAAGCTCATCGACGCGCTTCTGCTGTAAGGGAGTCAGTTGCATGGGGATATTACCTCATTTCTCAAGATTTAAAAACTATTTTAATAATATCATATAAAAAAGAAAGCTGTCCAGTAGGACAGCGAAAAAAGGACTTATTCCTCCAGGACAGCTTCGGCGGCTTCCCGCTTGGTCAGGCCTTTGTCCATGGCCAGCTTCTCCAGATGATGATGGGCTTGCGATTCAGTCCACCCGTATCGGTCGATCAGGGCCCATTTTGCCCGGTTGATCAAGCGGATCTTCTGCATACGGTCCTCCAGGGAAAGGGACCGGGTCTCTGCCCGGCGCAGCCGCTCGTGGGCCGCGATCAGCCAGGACAGAGCCACTTCCATCAAATGCCGGCTGACCGGTTTGTCCAGAGTGAAAACGCCATGGGACTGGACTTCGGCCTTCGTTTCCTGCAGAAATTCCGCGGGAACCAGAAGCAGGACGGCTGTCCCCGAAGCAAGGGAGAGGTCCTTCGCCAGATGCAGGATCGGATCATCCGGGAAGCGGGCGTTGATCACGACCAGGTCATAAGCCAGTTCGGAAAAAGCGCGACGGGCGGCGCCGGCGCTGGTCACGACCTGCTGCGGATGAAAACGGGCAGGCAGAAGAAGGGAGGACAAGGAATGTACGAAGGTCTCTGACTGCGAGATGATCAGTACACTGTATGTACGCTCTTCCAGATTCAAGAGCTTCCTCCTTTCTTTTTCTATGGCCAAAGGGCATCAGTCCGGATAGACACCCAGGATCTCGCCCGGAACATGAGAACGAATGAAATCACTGGAAAGCGCCAGGTCACGGGCTGCCTTCAGTGTCATGGGAAGATTGGTGACATCACTTTCTGCCGCATCCAGGGACAGGTTTCTGCGGATCCCGTCCAGGGCGGCATAGATCATCAGGATAAAGGACAGATAGGGGTTTGATTCCGGGTCCGGAGAGCGCAGCACCACACGAGGGTGATCGCCGGGAACGACCGGCACCCGCAGCAGCGCGGAAGAATTCTCATGGGACCAGGAGACCTGGAACGGCGCGCGGAAATGCCCTAAACGATCATAGGAGGCTTCCGTCGGATTCAGGAACAGAGTCATATCCTTGACATGATCCAAGAGACCGGCGGCCGCCGGCCGGATCTGATCCTCCGCTCCGGGGGAATCGATGGACATGGTGATATGCAGGCCGTTGCCGGGCTGACCAGCGATGGGTCGGGGAGAAAAATCCGCGTACAGGCCGTTGCGCCGGGCCACCGTTTTGACGATCGTCTGGAAGGTGAGCATATGATCGGCAGCCGTAAGCGGGTCGGAATAATGGAAGTTGATGGTATTCTGTCCCGGCCCGGCCTCATGCCGGGAGCTTTCCGGACGGATGCCCATTTGCTCGAGCAGAAGAATGATCTCGCGGCGAATGTTCTCGCCCCGGTCCTCCGGCGCGATGTCCATATAACCGGCGGTATCATAGGGCAGATGAGTGGGGTTGTCGTTTTCATCCAGCTGGAACAGGTAAAATTCCTGCCGCGTGGCAAAGGAGAAGGTAAGACCCTGCTCTTCACCCTCTTTTACCGCCTGCTTTAGCAGACTTCTTGTATCACACGGAAAATCTGTGCCGTCCGGGTAGGTGATGGAGCAGAACATCCGCACGACCTTTCCGTGCTCCGGCCGCCAGGGCAGCCAGGACAGGGTATCCGGGTCCGGATGCAACAGCAGATCCGAGCGGGTGACCTGGCTGAAACCGGATATCGAGGCCGGATCGAAAGGGATGCCCCTTTCAAAGGCCCGCGGCAGTTCATCGGCCATGATGGACAGGTTTTTCTGCTTGCCGAAAACATCACAAAAAGCCAGGCGGATGAATTTCACGTCTTCTTCCTGTATATACTGCAGAACTTCTTCTTTGGTGTAGTTCATGGGATGTCTCCTTTTACTCCGGCCCCCGGTCGCCGGAGGCAAGTCAATTGGCTACATACATTTGTTGATACGGGTTGCGGCTGTCCGGCGTGATCATGGTAAACGGCGCGTTCATGATATCGGTCAGATCAAAACCGAACCGCTCACAGAAAACGGCCAGATAAGGCCGGATCAGGTCCAGATCCTCCGGAAAGGCCTGGCGCGCCGTTACCTGCGCCGGGAACCGGATTTCCGGATGATCGCCGCGCAGGAACATCATACCGCCATGCATGCCTGTGCAGGGGAAATTGCCCACGATGGGCTTTGGATCCTCATGAAGGCCCAGGACCACGATCAGGCCGCCGGCCTGGTATTCTCCCAGAAAACTGCCGGCTCTCCCGCCGATCACGAGGACCGGCCTTTTCTCTTTATACGCTTTCATGTGGATGCCGGCCCGGTACCCGGCATTGCCCTTCACATAGATCGCGCCGCCACGCATGGCATAACCGGCCGCGTCGCCGATGCTGCCAAAAACCGTGATCTCCCCCTCGTTCATGGTATCACCGACCGCGTCCTGCGCGTTTCCATGAACCTGAATGGACGCGCCGTTCAGATAGGCGCCTAAGGCGTTGCCGGGGATGCCGCGGATATCGATGGAAAGATCGCCTAGTCCGGCCGCGATAAAGCGCTGCCCCAGACAACCGGTGAGGGCGGCAGAGGTACCGGCCCCTCGCAAAGCTTCGTTGATCTTTCGATGGTCCATACAGGTCGTATCGATCATTTTCATTATACCATACCTCCGAACTTTTTTCTACGGATATCTGGGGAGAACGCGGCGCTGGTCGCCGCCTCGCTCAGAAGGTCGAAATCAAGACCTTCCAATGGGATCTGCTCCCGGATCAAGGACGTATAGATGCCGGCCCGTTCCGTCCGGCCGATCAGAATATAGCCTTTCAGGAGACCATCTTGGATATAGAACCGTTTGAGCCCGCCTTCGACAGGAATGTCCTTCCTTTGGCCGGAACAGACTCCGGCGCTCATCAGATGCAGACTGAAAAAGCCGATGGAATTCATGGGGATCCCCTGGTCAAAGACCTGGTTCCCTCCGGCCATGTTGATCCCGGCCGTAAAGCCCTGCATATATGCGTTGGGCAGGATCGCCAGAACGCGGTTCTGCCCGGTCGACAAATCATAGCCCTGACAGCAGTCGCCTGCCGTAAAAACATCCGGCAGATCGGTGGCCATATGCGTATCAGCCAGGATCCCGCGATCCGTCTTCCCGCCGGCTTCTTTGACCAGACCGGTATTGGCGCGTACGCCGACGGCCAGCACCAGAATGTCGAAGTCGATCTGCTTCCCGCTGCGCATAAAAGCTTTATTCTCTTCAAAACGGGCTGCGGTGTCTCCCAGACAGAAGGCAAGGCCGTTTTTTTCCAGATGCCTCTGGATGATCATGGCCTCTTCCGGCCTCAGAATACTGGAGAGGATGTGGTCTGCCAGATCACAGACGGTTATACAGCCCACACGGTCCCGGATCCCTTCCGCACACTTAAGCCCGATCAACCCGGCACCGATGATCAGCACCCGGGCGTCAGGCGTCAGGGCTTTTTCCAGAGACAGCGCGTCCTCCAGCGTCATGAACCCGTATTTCTGTTTTACATGCTCCAGACCGTCCATGGGCGGGACAAAGGGAGAGGAGCCTGCGGCAACGCAGACTTTGGAATAGAGGAGAGCCTCCCCCTGATCGGTCAGGATCTTATGGAGGTCCGGATGGAGAGAGGCAGCTTTTTGACCGTAAAGGACCTGGACTCGGTTTTTTTCATAGAAGTCAGCGTCCCGGTAGCCCATATGTTTCAGATCCGTCTTGCCTTCCAGGTAATAGGAGATCAGCGGACGTCCATAGACAGGATATTTTTCTTCCGAGAGGACCAGGATCGGGTTCTCTTGGTCCACCGAACGGATTCCTTCGATGCACCCGCAGGCAGCGGTGCCGTTGCCGATGATGACATATGGATTCATAGCCAGGCCTTCCTTTCTTCATATACGATGGCCCGGTTCGGACAGCCCCGGACACAGGCGGGCTCACCGGGGGAGTTATTCAGACAGAGCTCACACTTTTGCATGACACCGGTCTCTCCCGGAGCCAGCGCTCCATACGGACAGACCAGAACGCAGGTCAGACAGCCCACACATTTATCCGGATCGATCCGGATCACGCCATCCTGGCGGGAGATGGCACCGGCGATGCAGCTTTTCATACAAAGAGGATCGGTGCAATGCCGGCAGGAAACGGCAAAGGAAATCTGCTCATTGCCCTCGATGTGGATCCGGGGAAAGATCGGTTTTCCTTTTAAGGCGGTGACCATATCTTTGACGCCGGAGTTGGCAAAGGCACAGTTGTATTCGCACAAATGACAGGCCAGACACCATTCTTCATTTACATAGACTCTTTTCATTGCAGCCTCCTTGCTTATTCCCCTGCGTGAGAGATGCCCAGGATCTTCAGCTCTTCGCTGTTCAGACCTACGCCGCGCAGCATCAGCCGGTTGCCCTTCAGGGCTTCGATGGAGTTGATGCCCATACCGCCCATCAGCTCCATGATCTCATGGCGCCAGGCGTTCATCAGGTTGACCAGGCGTTCCTTGCCGATGGCGGGGTTGAGGCGCTTGACAAGATCCGGCCGCTGGGTGGCGATGCCCCAGTTGCATTTGCCGCTCTGGCAGGTCCGGCACAGGTGGCACCCCAAAGCCAGAAGGGCTACGGTCGCGATGTAGCAGGCGTCCGCCCCAAGCGCAATGGCTTTGACAACGTCCGCCGCGCTGCGGATGCTGCCGCCCACGACCAGGGAGACCTGGTTGCGGATCCCTTCATCGCGCAGACGCTGGTCTACGGCGGCCAAGGCCAGCTCGATGGGGATGCCCACGTTGTCACGGATGCGGGTCGGGGCCGCTCCGGTCCCACCGCGAAAACCGTCGATCGCGATGATATCCGCGCCGCTGCGGGCAATGCCGCTGGCGATCGCTGCGATATTATGCACAGCCGCGACTTTGACGATGACAGGCTTTTTGTATTCCGTGGCTTCTTTTAAGGAGTAGACCAGCTGCCGAAGATCTTCGATGGAATAGATATCATGATGCGGGGCGGGAGAGATGGCATCGGAGCCTTCCGGGATCATTCGGGTACGGGACACGTCGCCTACGATCTTGGTTCCGGGCAGATGCCCGCCGATGCCGGGTTTGGCGCCCTGGCCCATCTTGATCTCGATCGCGGCGCCGGCCTTCAGATAGTCCTCATGGACGCCAAAACGGCCGGAAGCCACCTGCACGACGGTATGATCGCCATACACATAAAAGTCCTCATGCAGACCACCTTCGCCGGTATTATAAAGGATGCCCAGCTCCGTGGCCGCCCGGGCCAGAGAGGCATGCGCATTGTAGCTGATGGAGCCGTAGCTCATGGCGGAGAACATGACTGGCATGGACAGTTCGATCTGCGGAGGCAGATGAGTATCCAGATGGCCATCCGGATCCCGCCGGATCCGGTCCGGCTTCGCGCCGAGGAAGACCCGCGTCTCCATTGGCTCTCTCAGCGGGTCGATGGGCGGGTTCGTGACCTGGGAGGCGTTTATCAGGATCCGGTCCCAGTAGACCGGCAGCGGGTTCGGGTTGCCCATGGAGGAGAGCAGCACGCCCCCGCTTGAAGCCTGCTTGTAGATCTCGCGGATGGTCTGATCGGACCAGTTGGCATTTTCCCTAAGCCGGCAGTCACTTTTTACGATCTTGAGCGCGCGGGTCGGGCAAAGAGAAACACAACGCTGACAATTGACGCAAAGCGACTCATCGCTTTTCATCAGACCGAATGCCGGATCGAAAGAGTGCACCTCATTAGCGCACTGTCGCTCACAGACGCGGCAGGCGATGCAGCGGTTTTCATTCCGGATCACTTCAAATTCCGGATAAAAATAGGAAATGCTCATATTTTACCTCCCTGGACCTGCACGATCACCGGTTCTCCGCCGGCCGGCGCCCAGATCCTTTCGACCGCAGGCTCCATGACCCGGATCGCGACTTCTTCACTGGCAATATAGACCTTATCATCCTTTTCCCCGACGACCATGGATCGAAGCTTCAGCCTGTCGTTTAGCGCCATCAGTCCGCCTTCAAAGCCGAGGACGATGGAAAAGGGCCCGGTCACCAGGAGACTCGGAAACATCGCCCGCAGATAGTGCAGCTGGTCTTTTTCAGAGGGGTCTTTTTTATTCTCGATCGTGCTCCAGAAGGGAGCGGCGATCACATGAGCGGCTTCTTCCAACGTCAGACCCTGCACGCGCAGCAGATAGTCCAGAATGTAGGTGATAACTTCCGTATCAGTCTTAAGGGTGCAGCGGTAGCCGTACATTTCCATGCACCGGCGGTTGGCGTCATAGGAGGAGATCTCGCCGTTGTGTACGACGGAGTAGTCCAGAAGAGCAAAGGGATGCGCACCGCCCCACCAGCCGGGTGTGTTGGTCGGATAGCGGCCATGCGCGGTCCAGGCATAACCTTCGTACTGTTCCAGCTGATAGAAGGCGCCGACATCTTCCGGGAAGCCTACGGCCTTGAAGGTCCCCATGTTTTTCCCGCTGGAAAAACAGAAAGCGCCTTTAAGCTCCGCGTTGATCTGCATGACCGTGCGGGCTACGAATTCCCGTTCATCGATCTGCAGACTGGCCACAAGAGAATGAAGCGGGGCCAGGAAATACCGCCAGATCACGGGCTCATCGGTGATGGCGGGCATTTTCCGGGTCGGGATGCGTTCAGATCCGGCCATTTCAAATCGTTCCTTCAAAAAGGCTTCGCAGTCCTTGCGGCTGGCCCGGTCATCAAAAAACATATGAAAAGCGTAAAGCTCCTTGTATTCCGGATAGATCCCATAGCCGGCAAACCCGCCGCCCAGGCCGTTGGAACGATCGTGCATGGGGCGCATGGCGTCCGTCACGATCTGTCCGCTCATCCGTTTTCCTTCCTTAGAAATAACTGCGGCGATCGCGCAGCCGGAGGGGATCCGGATCTTTCCTTCTTTTTTCTCTTCTGCAGTACGCATCCGCGTATCCTTCCTTTCGATCAGAATCAGTAAGCATACGAAAAAGGCGTCCAAAGAATGCGGACACACTATCCGCACTCCATGAACGCCTTTGCTCATTTGCAAGAATTATATATGAAATCCTGCAGAATGTCAACTAAAAAACAACGAAAACAGGAAGAAAATGCAAGAAGTGATTATTAAAATTGCAAAAATATACAAAACAGGGTTGACAGCGGGGGATGCTTCGTGTAGAATACACTCAACAAGACAAAGGCGTCTTTCGAGAGAACAGCTTATTTTAAGCTTCTCCCGAAAGACGCCTTTGTCATTTTCATCAAGGGAGGATCCAACTATGACAAGCATACCGGAATATTTTGGAAGTCTGGTATTTGATGACAGAGTGATGCGGGCCAAGCTGCCGGAAGAAGTTTATCAGTCACTTAGAAAAACGATCGATGAGGGCGAACGCCTGGATCCGGGCGTTGCGAACGCCGTTGCGTCCGCCATGAAGGACTGGGCCATCTCAAAAGGGGCGACCCACTTTACGCATTGGTTCCAGCCGCTGACCGGGATCACGGCAGAAAAGCATGACAGCTTTATTTCCCCTTCTCCGGATGGGGGCGTGATCATGGAATTCTCCGGCAAGAACCTGATCCAGGGCGAGCCGGATGCCTCCTCTTTCCCGAGCGGCGGACTGCGCGCCACCTTTGAAGCCAGAGGCTACACGGCCTGGGATCCAACATCCTACGCCTTTATTAAAGGAAAGACTCTTTGCATTCCCACCGCCTTCTGTTCCTATGGAGGAGAGGCGTTGGACAAAAAGACGCCGCTGCTTCGTTCCATGGAAGCCCTGAACCGGCAGGCGCTCCGGATCCTGAAGCTTTTCGGCAATGACACGGTCAAAAATGTGCGCACCTGCGTCGGACCGGAGCAGGAATACTTCCTGATCACCAAAGAAATGTATGACCTGCGGCCGGACCTGCGCTATACCGGAAGGACCCTGTTTGGCGCGAAGCCGCCGAAAGGCCAGGAAATGGACGATCATTATTTCGGCGTGATCAAGCCGCGCGTCGCCGCCTTTATGGAGGAACTGAACGAAGAGCTTTGGAAGCTTGGGATCCTGGCCAAGACTGAGCACAACGAGGTCGCGCCGGCCCAGCACGAACTGGCCCCGATCTTTTCTACGACCAATATCGCTACGGACCATAATCAGCTCATGATGGAGATCATGCAGAAGGTAGCCGCAAGGCATGGACTGGTCTGCCTGCTGCATGAGAAACCCTTCGCCGGGGTCAATGGATCCGGCAAGCATAACAACTGGTCCATCGCGACTGACCAGGGACAGAACCTTTTGTCACCGGGCGAAACGCCCTATGAAAACGCGCCGTTCCTGCTGTTTTTGTGTGCCGTGATCAAAGCGGTCGATGATT
>ONBQ01000086.1 GCA_900316145.1 uncultured Eubacteriales bacterium | reverse complement strand
GTCTTTGAGGACGAAAACGCTTCTCAAGACCCAATGTTTTGCGAATAGTTTCCACAAAGACAAGAAAGATCCGCCGACAGGAAACACGTATCCTAACAGTGTCCCTTGACGGCGGATCTTTTTTGTTATTTGCCCTTTCGGTTGGGTCTCGGAAGCGAAAAAACTCTTCAAAGACCCAAAAAGCGAGGAGTTGGGTCTTTGAGGACGAAAACGCTTCTCAAGACCCAATGTTTCGCGAATAGTTTCTACAAAGACGAGAAACACTTACCAGGTGAGACCGGATCTTCAAGCCTCATCGGGTAAAGCAGAGGCCTCCTACCTGATATAAATTGAAAATGCTGTCCGATCCCGTAAAAGATGCGGTTTTCTGATGGATTTGCTTCTCTTTTACCGTGTCAGGAAGCGACAAAAGAACCCATCCCGTAATGGCGGCGAAAACAGGGTTGAATTTACGTGATATCACACGCGCTTTTATTCTCATCCTGTAGGGTTTTGGCGCTGTACGGGATAGGTTCCAAATAATAAAAACTATCAGGTAATGATTGCATGGGGGGCAAGCAGGTTTGCATCAGTATGCTGTTTCACACGCTCTTTTTGATGTTTGCAAATCCTTACGCCTGACGTCTTTTTGTCAGCGCCACGGCCAATACCAGGCCCGCCAGCGCGATGCCCATCGCCACATAAAAGTTAGCGATGTAGCCATCCCGCGGGATGGAGAACTGCTCGATGACGAAGCCGCCGATGACAGGACCCAGGAACATGCCCAGTCCATAGACTGCCTGGTAAATGCCCATAGCCGCGCCGCGCTTCTCGCCAGGTACGGTTTCGATGGCGCTGGCCATCGTGAGAGGCATGATCAGGCCGACGCCGGATCCAAGCAGCGCCTGCACCGCGAGCAGGGAAACAAGAGAAGAAGTCTGGGGATAGAGGAGGCAGGCTCCGGCAATGGCGATGAAGCCGGCCGCAAGGACAGCGCGCCTTCCATACTTCAGCGCGAACACCGTGCCGGAATAATGGGAAAGGATCGTGTTGGGCAGGAGGTTCGCGACCGACAGGAAGCCTAGCTGAGCAGTGGTCAGGCCGATCATATCACGGGCCCAATTCTGCACGAAACCTTGCACCGTGGTCCAGACTACGAGCTGATAGATGGTGGCCAGAACAGTTCCGCTGATCAGCTCTTTGTTACGGGCGACCTCCAGGAAGCCCTTCAGCGTCATAGGCGCGCCGGTGGGGGCCTGCTCTTTGACCCGGAGCATGACCAGAAGACCTGCGATGGCCGCGACAGCGGCAAGCACGAAAGCCCAGACTTCGCCCACGCGGCCGGCCAGCTGAGCGCCCAGCAGCATAGCGATGATCTGAGAACCGCACTGCGGCACGATCAGACGGCTCATGGCCGTCGCCACGCGGTCACCCTGGTAGCTGGAGGAATACAAGACGGAGAAGTTGACCCAGGTCGCGGCCATCATGCCGGACATGCCGCGCAGGATCAGCACGCCGTAGGCCAGCCCGGAAGGGACGTTGTCCCGCCCGGCGATCAAGGCCACGATAGCAAGACCGGAGGCGGAGACGATGGACAGCACAAAGCCGATCAGGACGAACAGCTTCCGCTTGCGCAGGACATCGGAGAAGATACCCAGCGGGATCCGAAGGATCATCTGCGTCAGACCATAGCTGCCGACGATCATGCCGGCCAGGACCTTGGTGGCGCCAAGGGTGTTGGTGGCGTAGGTGGTCAGGAACGAGGGGTAGGTATAATTGGAGAACCAGAATAGGAAAACGGCTGTCAGAAGCAGCCGTTCGTTTTTCTTTTCATCAGGCATGGGGAAACTCTCTTACATCTTCGAGAAGACCATGTAGGTGCCATCCGAATTGGAAATAGTAAGTTTTCCATCGACATAAACGAAGAGCAGAGAACCGCCATCCGGACCTGTCAGGATCAGTATATCGTTGCTGAAGGTATAGGTCACCTCGATCGTTTGATCCGGTTTGGACATGGAACCGGTGCCATCCGCACGCAGTTCGATGATGGGCAGCCTCTCATAATAGTCGTCGCCATAATTAGCCTTCAGCGTGGCTTCATCCATTTGATCCAGCTGGGATATATAGTAGACACCTACGATATCCGTGCTCGTGGCCTCAGCCGGTTCTTCGGTGCTTTCAGACTCTTCCGGGGTTTCCTCGGCCGGAGTGCCGTCGGCAACAGGAAGCAGGGCGGTCAGTACCCCCTTCGGATGGTCGATGGTCTCTTCATAGTCGCAGTAGCGGCGGCGCCAGGAATCACCGACGGGATCGAAGTAGGCGCCATCTGCGTTGGTATAGGTCAGATAGGACGGAGAGACATAATCTTCGATCTCGGTGGACATCAGCTCATACTTGCAGTGCTGGACCAGGTCCATGTAGGCGGTATCGCTGGTCATCTCCTCAAAGAACTGGTATTCATAGGAACCAGGCTCATACTGCTCAGCGACCTGATCCATGAAAGTGGTCTGGTCATCCCAGGTGCTGTCCATCTCATACCAGATGCCATCGATCTGGACGAGGTTCCAGGCGTGGCCGCCCGTTTCGCCATCCGGGTAAGGGACTTCGACCCGGCCTCTTACGACGACGCAGGGGATGCCCAGCATCTGCATGCAGTACTCGTAAGCCAGAGAATAGCCATCGCATACACAGTAATTCGCGATGCCGGCACTATCGGCAACAAAAGCGCCGTAGGCGGTGTGGGCCAGGTCGCCTTCTTCTTTTTCAAGAACAGGGGTGTTATAGGTGGCCAGATTAATGAGCTTGTCATGAACGGCCAGGGCCTTTTCTTCATCGGTCCATTCCGGATCGATGTCAGCCAGGAAGGATTCGACCGCAGCGTTGAAGGCCAGAACATCTTCTTCATAATTCTCATAGGCGGAATCCATCTGCAGCATGAGAACAGACTTGCCATTTTCGGTTCGGATATAAGGCACGATAGAATGCCCGCCATTGGCCGGGTTGATCCACCAGAATTCCGGGTGGTCATCACCGATAGCGTACAGGGCGACCCAATAATCTTGAACGAATTCATCCGAATAAGGATCCTGAGTGGTATTTACGGCTACGATGTTGTTCATGGAGCTTGGATCCATAGCCAGCAGATACATGGAGTCATAAATGTCCTGCTGTTCCGGAGTCAGATGCTCATAGTAATAATAATAATCGGTCGCGTTGATGATGGGGGTCTCGTCACCAGGCGTGTAGGCGCGCATGGCGCGGTCCATCTCCGCGAACTGATCGGCCGTCAGTGAGACGGGCTCATAGTTTTCCAGCTTGTCGGACAGTTCGCCGAACAGCTGCTTGCTGTTGTTGATCTCCAGGGACTCTCCCGCGCCTGGAGCAGAGGAGACTTTCTCAAACATGCCATTCACGTTGACATCGATGGGAGTATTCGTTTCCTCCGGCTCTTCGGAAGATTCTTCCACGGACTCTTCAGAAGACTCTTCCGGGGCGGGTTCCTCTTCAGAGGACTCTTCCGCAGACGCGGAAGAAGTCTCTTCCGCGGTGGAAGATTCCTGTTTGGGCTCGCTTTTCTTGGAGCAGGCCGAAACCATCATGCATACGGCCAGGATCAAGGCCAGTACGGCAAGAAATCGTTGCTTTTTCACGTTCGTTTTCCCTCCTATTTGTTACAGGATCTCTTGTTTGGTGAAATTATATCAATAATGACAGGGAACGTCAATAAAACGACATCAGGCTTTTCGGATCAATCCTTTGTAAAAATCCACCGCGATGGGCAGGCTGTAGGTATCCAGATACTCGTTCAGCCCATGCATGCCCTTCATCTGCGCGGGGCCGAAAACGACCGGCTCGAAGCGCACGCAAACATCGCAGATCTCCTGATAGAAGCGGGCATCGGTGCCGCCTGTCATGACATAAGGAACACAGGGCAGGCCGGGGAAAAGGTCCGTGATGACCTCTTCGACCAGGTGAAATGCCGGTGTGTCCCGACGCACCGGTTCACAATAGTCCCGGCACTCAAGCTCTTCGACTTCCAGGTCATATTTGGCCGCGATCCTGCGGATCACATCGTTGCTTTCCTGCATGCCCTGGTGAGGAATATAGCGCAGGTTCAAGGTGAGGGTGGCTTCCGAAGGCAGAACATTGGCACCCTCCGATCCCGATGATTGGGTGAAGGCGATGGTCGTCTTCAGAAGGGCGGCGGCCTGAGCAGACAGGACGGGCATCAGCTTTTTGAGCAAAGGCTTAAAGAGCCACAGGTTTCCGAACAGATAGCGGTAGCCAAAGGGAGCGTAGTCCGCCAACGTGGAGAACATGTCCCGCACTTCCGGCTCGAACTGCACCCGCATGGGATCCTTCTTTTCGAGCTCGACCACGAACTTGGACAGCCGGGCTATGGGGGTATTCTTCTTTGGATAGCTGCTGTGGCCGCCGTCGGAGCGGGCAATGATCTTCAGGTTGCCATGGCCCTTTTCCAGTACGCCCAGCATCGCGAAATTGCCCTTGATCCCGGAGATCGGCTCGGGTACGATGGCGCCGCCCTCATCACAGACGAGATAGGGCTTCACACCGCGGGCTTTAAGCTCCTTTACGAGCTTCGGGCAGCCCTCACCGCTCACTTCTTCCGTGTTGGACGAGCTTAAATAGATATCCTGTTCCGGCACGAAGCCCTCGGCCAGAAGCTCTTCGATAGCCTGCATGAAGCCCAGGATCGTGCACTTGGTATCCGCGGAGCCGCGGCCCCAGATCTTGCCATCTTCAATGTCGCCGGAAAACGGCGCGTGCTCCCAGACACCCTCTGCCGGCACGACATCCTGGTGACCCATCAGGACGATGGGCTTGTCACTGTGACGCCCTTTCCAATGGTACAGCAGGGCTCCGTCGATCTCCGTCTTCTCCAGATTCCTGTGGAGCAGAGGGAATTCCTCCTCTAGGACCTTATGAAAGCCCAGAAACTTTTCCCGCTGGATATCATCCCTGCGGGAGACGGTCTCATACTGCACCATGTGAGCCAGTTTTTTCGCGTAGATATCTTCCCGGTCCGGGTCGCGGGAAGGCACCCACGTCGTTTTCTTCGCGGGCTTGAGCAACGTGTGGATCAGTGCTGCTAAAAGCAGGAGAAGCACGATGCCAACAAGCGCCAGAAGGATCCAGACGGCTATCTTCATGACGCGGCACCTCCTTTCTGATGCTTCCACAAAGCCAGGCCGATCGCGATCGCGCCGCTGGGGATGATCATCATGCTTGTCTGCGCGATGAGGGAGGGTACCAGCGAGAAAAGCGCGATCATGCAAAGCAGGGTGATGGCCGCGATCTTGTATTGACCGCGGTAATACTTATAGGCCATGGCGCCGAACAGCGCGGGCACTACGTTTTCAAAGGCAGGCTGCAAGGCCGGAGATTGAAGCACCGGCTGCAGCGGGATCATGAGGACGACGCCCAAAGCCAGCACCAGGATCGTGACCAGGGAAGAGGTCGCGATGGACAGGGTGGTGATGATCTCACTTTCCGGAGTTCCGGTCTTCGCTCCTACGATGTCACGCGCGTTCATGGCGCAAGGGATCTTCATGTTGACCAGGTTGCCGGTGATGAAAGCCAGATAGCTGCCGCCAGCGCCCAGCATCGGAACGTAGATCAGATATTCGATGACACTGCTGATGGTAAAGACCAGGCCGATCCCCAGAAAAGCCTTGCCAAAGGCGGCCAGGTCAGGCATGCCGCCCAGAAAGGACCCCATCACAAAAGGAGCAGCAAGCAGCGCCACCAGCGTGATCAAGGTAAAGATGCGGCCCAGGGTGTGGGTCCTGTTGATATATCGATCATAAGAATTCGTATTCATAAAGGCACCTCCTCACAAGCGGGCCAGGAAGACCGCGGCCGTCATCGCGATCAGCATGCTTCCGGCGATGGAAAAACTATCGACCCATTCCGCCTTATAGCGCTCCTTGATCCAGACGAAGACCGCCATGGCCAACGCGCCGACAGCGGCCACGGCCAGTGCCAGCCAGGCTCCGGTAAAGGTGAAAAGACCGTTCCCTGAAATGATGGTCCCGAAGTAGCTGCCGATATAGGCGGACACCAGGCCGATAAACATGGCGTTCATGGCCTTATCGCCAAAGCCGGAGAAATTGATCTTCTTTTTCTTCTTTTCCCCCTTAGGCTGGGCGGGCTTCGGATCATTCAGCCTGTTCGAATAGGCCTTGCAATTGATAAAAGCCAGCACCATGCCCCAGCAGATGCAGGCGGACATCAGCAGCGCGATCGTGGTGAAAGCCTCCGGTGTCATAAGTGAGGCGGACAGGTTTGGCATACCCGTTGCCTCCGCGGCCGCCTCGGCTACCTGGGTCTCGTAATGAAGCGCGCCAATGACCGACAGACGCAGCCAGGGCCAGGGTGTGCCCAGGCTTCCGGACAGAGCAATAACGCCCAACAGGATGCCTACACTGGGGATCACGGCAAAGGTAGCAGACGCGATGATGGTCGTCCGCATCTTGGTCACATCCATACCGATTGCCTTGCCGGCCCGGTACGCCCGTACGGCAAATACGACACAGATGACAGCCACGAACAGGACGATCGAACCGCAGATGATATACATCAACGGACTGTTCAGTTGTGACAGCATAGCTATCCCTCCATTTCTAAAATTTAAAAAAGAAGGGACCAAGTCTATGATAGCTTGCTCCCTTGTGTTTCATTACTTAGCCCTGCGATCAGTGATGATCCGGCTTCTGGATGATAGAGGCACCATTGCGCAGTTTGCGCTCAGCACGGTCCTTCGCCTTCTCCAGCGCATCAGCCGCTTCTTCTTTTTTCTCTTTTACAACATCGGCTACAGGGGCGAATGCGCCCTGCGGGGTCATTTTCTTCAGATTGCGTTCACTCATGTTTTACACCTCCTGTTCTCGGTTACCTGCATTATACATTTAATCTACTTTTCCGTCAACAGGGAAGAAATATTCTTTTCAGTAGGCTCGGTGTCATAAGGCCACTCGATAAGCCGCACCCGATTGGCCTCACATAACACGCGCTTTTGCTGATCCAGCTCCTGCCGGTGGGCAAGCGCCTCATCCCCACCGAAGAACTCGATCGGCCGGTAATGCTGGACGCCCTGATATTCGATGGCGGTCTTTCGCGACGGGATAAATAAGTCCAGGCTTTGGCGTCCAAGCCAATCCGGCCGGTACTGATACAGGGTGTCCGGATACCGCTTGCGCACCGCGTGGAACAGGCTCAGTTCGTGCTTCCACTTCGGCTTGATGACGCCCTCCGCCGTCAAGTCCGTGCGGATCTTCGTGCGGCGCAGCCTCCAGTCCGAGCGCAGGCCATCCTTCTCCTCATACAGCGCTATGTCCTGATACCACCACTGAAAGAAGGGCATAAGGACCTCCGTCAGGTTGCGGAAAAGCTCCAGCTCCGACTCGAAATATCCTTGCTCCAGGATGTGCCGGATGTTTCGCCTCACATACACAGTCTTAACCGGGTCGTGGCAATAAGGAATGGCGCCTTGGTACTTCGCAAGCCGGTCCGGCAGATAGGGGGAGCGCAACACCGTCCCGTTTTCCTGGAGGAGCGTCTGGTACCAGATCAACGGATAGTCATACAACGAATAGCCGCCGAAGGTATTTAAGTGAAACATCAGCAGCACATCCTCCATGCGCTCCTTGCTGATGACAGCCAGATAATGGATCGTCTCCTCGTCCGGGAAAAGATTCCGGATCGGGGTGAAGGTCTCCGCCTGCCGGCACACCTCAGTCAGCACAAAAAACTGGGAAAGATAGCTTTCCGGAAACAAAAAACACGCAAAATGATCGGTATCGATGTAACGAAACTGGTCCAGAAAACGTTCTACATATAAGTTGGGTCTTAACGGACCGGCCGCCTCAATGAGCTTCTTCGTGGCATAGCGATAGGGAAGATCCGCCCAGGACAGCTGGATCAGAAAACGCTCATATTGCTGTTGTTGGTATTCTTCGCGGACTTCTTCAAAATCGCTTTGATAAGAAGGATGATCCTCCAGCAGCTGGTCGAGGGTGGTAAACGTGGTCATTTCATGATACTGCGGATACTTTTCCCAAAGCTTGTCCAGCCGCTCAAAGGTAAAGGACTGCTCCTGCTTTTCATGGATCGGATAGGTTGGTTTCATGCGCATGATTTCTCCCGGATGAGTTCTCACTATATATTATACGGAAGGATATAGAAAAATATGGGACTCCTGAGGGTTTCCTACCTTCTTTCTTTGTGATACAATAGAGAAAACTAACGCACGAGGAGATCATATATAATGCGACCGATCCCGTACAAAGGCAATGGTAAGCATATTTTCATCAGTTACGCCCACAAAGACAGTGACAAAGTATATCCCATCATAGCCCGTATGCAGGCGGATGGCTACAACGTCTGGTTCGATGAAGGCATCGACCCGGGAACGGAATGGGATGAGAACATCGCCGAACATATCGACAGCTGCTCCTACTTCATCGCCTTTCTGACAGCCAATTACCTCGCTTCCAATAACTGCATGGACGAACTCAGCTTCGCCCGCGACCTGGACAAGGATCGCTTCCTCATTTACCTGGAAGAGGTGGAACTGCCGCGCGGCATGCAGATGCGCCTGAACCGGCTGCAGGCTATCTACTGGAACCGCTACGACAGCACCAATCCGCCCTTTAACAAACTGTATGCGGCGCCGGGCATCGAAGTATGCCGGGATGATTACAGAACCGCCCAGCCGACACCGGATCCGACGCCCTCCCCGACACTAAAATACGTGACCCGCTACTGCATGAAGTGCGGCAAGATCCTGCCGGAAGGCACCGGCCCCATGTGCCCGGAATGCCTGGTAAAGCAAAGAGCGATCGATGCGATCAACAGAGCCCGTCCAGTCCAGCCGACACCTCAGCCGACTCCGGTCCAGCCGACCCCTGTCCAACAGACCCCTGTCCAGCCGCTGCCTCAGCCGGTCCCGGTCCAGACGACATTTCACCAGCCGGCCCCGATGAACGCCCAGGGCAAACGCCTGAAAAAACGCTCTACCGCGCTGCTGCTTTGCTGGTTATTAGGCTGGTTTGGAGCCCACCGCTTTTATGAAGAAAACTATGTGATGGGAGTCGTCTATCTGGGCCTGCTGTTCGCGGCCTCCTTCACCCAAGGCATATCCGTAATCGGCATGCTGGGTCTGTGGATCTACGACCTGGTCATGCTGTATAGGAAACCGGAGTTCTATTATTGAGTGGGCTTGGGGTCAAGGAAAATGGCATGAACTTGCAGTTTTCCTTGATGCATCGTCAAGGAGAATGACTTGAGCTTGCAGTTTTCCTTGACTTTTCGTCAAGGGAAATGACGTAAACTTGCAGTTTTCCTTGACTTTTGGTCAAGAAAAGTGACGTAAACTTGCAGTTTTCCTTGACTTTTCGTCAAGGAAAACGACTTGAACCTGCAGTTTTCCTTGACTTTTCCTCAAGGAAAACGACTTGAACCTGCAGTTTTCCTTGACGCAATGCAGCAATCATATGAAGGAGAACGCCCATGATCATCGAGTGCCCGGCAGGCGTGCGCCTGCAGAATTATCTGCTCAGCCAGAACATCCATCTGTCCACCTCGTGCGGCGGACGTGGTAACTGCGCCAAGTGCGTGGTCAAGGTCCTGAAAGGCAATGTTACGATCCAGACCATGGACAAGATCTGGTTCACGAAGGAGCAGCTGGATCAAGGGTATCGGCTGGGGTGCCAGGTGTTCACCAAGGAAGTCACGGTCGTGGAGATCGAGGAGAAATAACGATGCCTTATACTTATCTTCTTTTTGACCTGGATGGCACGCTGACGGATCCCAAGGAGGGCATCACAAAAAGCGTGCAGCATGCGCTTAAAGCTTTTGGCATTGAAGAGCCGGATCTGGACAAGCTGACCGTATTTATCGGTCCGCCGCTTGTCCCTTCTTTTATGGAGTTTTATGGGCTTGACCATGAGCAGGCCCTGGAAGCGGTCAAGGTGTACAGGGAGAGGTTTTCCACCGTCGGCCTGTATGAAAACCGCGTGCTGGAGGGCATTCCGGAAATGCTGGCCCGGATGAAGGCCAAGGGCAAGGTGTTGGCGGTCGCCTCTTCCAAGCCGGAAGTGTTCGTGCTGAAGATCCTGGAGCATTTTGGACTGCGGGACTATTTTGATGAAGTGGTTGGCGCCTTGCTGGATGAAACGCGTACGGCCAAAAAGGACGTGATCGAGGAGGCGTTGCGCCGCCTGCATATAGAGGATCGGAGCGAAGTCCTTATGATCGGAGACCGCAAGCATGACGCGGAAGGCGCCAGACTGTGCGGGCTGGACAGCTTAGGGGTCTATACGGGCTTTGCCGAAGAGGGTGAGCTGGAAGAGGCCGGGGCTACGTTTGTGTGTCATTCGATAGAGGAAATGGCGGAGAGACTGATATGAGACGATTCGGCAGAAAGATCCTTAGCGTGCTTTTGATTTGCGTCATAGCGCTGCCTGTCATGAAAGGAACACCGCTGCGGGCGGAAGGCGCCTACGAGAAGTATCTGGTCTGTGTCCGTGTAGAGGATGATTTCCGCTACGCGTACATGCTGAAGGATGCTTCCGGCAACTGTTATTTTTCCGCGAATACCATCGAGTACTATACCGGTTACCACCTGGAGACGGAGGCGGATGAATGGCATCTCTATCATTATGAGCATGAGATCACAGCGAGCTATCATAAAGATATCTACATCGATCCGAAAAAGGAAAAGGCAAGACTCAAGCAGTATGAGGTGAATCTGCCGGATATTCCGGACTATGAAGATGCCATCTGGCTGCCGATCGCGGAGATCATGCCTATGCTGGATACGGTCATGTATGTGGATGAGGGCGAACTGTATCTGGATCAAAGCCAGGTATCGCTTCTGGACGCGCTGAATAACTTGCCCATCGAGACGCTGTATTTTGACGCGGAGAAAGAGTTCAAGGGGCAGAGCTGGCGGGATACGATCAAGGTGGGAAGCGCCTATCTTTATGAAACGCTGAAAGGGATCCAGATCCATAAGCTGACGCCGCTGGGCAGTTACAATGATTTCAAGACTATCTTCACGGAATACATGGTGGACCGGGATGTGTACGAGCAGGTGTATACCTTTGATACCCAGGAACTGAAGAACATCCAGAGTACAGCGAAACAGCTGCAGCAGACCTATAGCCTGTTTTTTAAGTCTTTAAAGGTGATCCGCTACGGGGCGGGAGTTCTGGACGAAATGGAAATGGACAGCACCGTCGCGACCGAGGCCTTCGATGAGATCATTCCGGAAGACGTGTTTGAAGGAATGGAAGAGCTGGGTGATGGTCTGGAGTTTGCCCAGAGGCTTGTGGACTATTATTCCAATACCAGTCTGATGGTGCATGATAATTATCAGATGCTGAAGGCCGTCTATCCGGAAGCGGTCAAACAAAAGCCTGCCTTCACCCGGAGATCCGAAGAAGGCGCGCAGGGAGGATCCAAGATCGGGGGGGAGCGGTCTCAAGCCATCTGAAGCGTCTTTTTCAGCACATCACGACCAAACACAAGGCGGTAAAGACCGTCTATTCTGATTACTCCAAGCTGGATCTCTGGAACCTGACCCGGCATATGCTGGAAGAGACCGTGGTCGATAAAGGGGCGGACGCGGCGGAAAAGTGGATCGTGAGCAGCGTGATAGGCATCAACCCGATCATCATCGCGGGGACGAAGCTGGCCGGTGCCGTCACGGATTACTTTTTAGAAGAGTTCGGGGTTTCAGACACGGGCGGGATGTCCCGGCTGAACCATCATATCATCGCTGAAAACGACGCCTTGGACGCTTACGATTATTATATTTCACAGGTCGGGGTGGATTATACCTGGGAGAATCTGAACAATGTCCGTCTGTCTGCCATGATGACACTTCTTTCCGCGAAAAAGTGCTTTGAGATCATCCGGGATAATAATGCCGGAAAGGCGGATGTGGAGGAATACTGCAACGGACGCATCGAACAGATCGCGCAGCATCTTGCCCTGCTGTACCTGGCAAAAGAAGGCGTGCTGACGGATGGCGAGGAGTTCTTCATTCAGCAGACGAAGGATCTGAGGGATACCCTGAGCCAGGTGCAGACGGAGAAGGAAGATCCCGTCCTGCCGGTCTATGGCTGGTGGGCCAGGGTCAATCTGGACGAAGACCAGCGTCAGGAAGACTACATCTATCTGGCGGACGTGACCGGGGATGGTCAGAAGGAGATGATCGTGACCCATTATGGCCCGGAGGGACTGGTCAAGCCTCTGACCTACGGGGAATATGAGTTCAACCAAGGTGACGACGATTTCGATTATTCAGATTATCTGGGCGAAGGCATATTCATGCAGATCTATTCCATCGTGGGGGACGAGGTGCGGCTGATCCAGGAGATCCCGGCCAGCTTCTCTCATATTGGGCAGATGCTGATGATCCTGTATCCCTATGAGCAGTCCTATGCCATCGCGAATATCCAGAATACCGAGTATCAGGGGTATAAGTCCTATGGGTATTCGGTCTTCCGCCCGGAGGATGCGAACGCGAATCTGACCGCGGGCAACTATTGGGAAAATGATAAGCGTACAGAGCTGGATTCTGGGTACTGGGATACGAATGAGATCCCGGACGATATGAAAGATAAGCTGCAGACCGCTTTGGAAGAGGGGATCATCGTTCTGAATACGCAGTATCCGAACCTTCCCTTTGGACTGCATCATTATGACTCCTGGTTCATGTATCAGGAGATCGACGGAGTTTCGGAAGCAGAGCAGAAAGCGCCGAACAATGATGATGTATCCGTCCTGAACAAAGGCCTGTGGATCACCAGTATGGACAATAATACACTGTGGCTGCAGTTTGAGGGCACCCAGGATGATCTGACCATGAACTTCGGAGTGACGGAGTGGAACGTGGACTATACCACACCGGTCAGCCTGGAACCTGCGGACGATCCGAACCAGATCCGGATCCGGGATGGAGGCGCCATCAGCAAGAGCCTGCCCGAATTCTATCAATCGGAGTATACGCTGACACTGGATCGGACGACGGGCCGCATCACATTGGATCTGGGCTTTGACTCGATGTGGTTCGAGGATATTTCCTGAATCCCGGGAGTTGTCATCCCTCTTCGTTTGTGTTATAATCCTATTCACGCATCGGAGGATGCTTGTAAAAGAGTACAAGGCCGGATAAGATGTCGCTTGAAGCGCGCTTATCCGGTCTTTTTCAAGAAAGGAAACGAAATGGCTGAAATCAGAAAACTGGAGACTTGGCAGGAATGGCTGGAGTCCGACCGCATCGTCGCGACCGCGTTTCTGCATGACTGGGATGAAAAGAAAGCGACCGAGCAGTTTCAGGCCGAGGCCAGCGGAGAAAATCCGCGGGTGGACACGACCTGGGGCCTGTTCAATGACGAAGGCAAAATGATGTCCACCATCGTCACCTGTCCCGCCCGCCTTACCTTTGAAGGGCAGCTGATCGACTGTGATGAAGTGCATATGGTCGGTTCCCTGCCGGAGAACCGGGGCGGCGGCAATATCCGCAAAATGATGGATGTGGTGCTGCATGCCTTTAAGGAAAAGGGCGATCCCTTCGCCATCCTGATGCCGTTCTCCTTCGTGTTCTACCGCAAGTTCGGCTTCGAAGGGGCGGAGTGCGAAATGATCCAGAAGGCTAAGATCAGCCAGTTCGCGCCGTTTTCCTGCGACCTGGACGTTCACCAGGTGGACTGCCAGGAGGATGTGGATCAGGTGCGCGCGCTGTATGAGCGCCATCAGCTGAAGCGCAACCTGGGAGAGATGAAAACCGATCACGACTGGCAGTACCGCGGCGGCGGTGAGTTTGGCGAGCGGGACTGGTGGTATGGAGACAAGCGTCACTACACCTACCTGTTCCGGGATGAAGAGGGCCAGGCGCAAGCTTATTTCACCTTCTTGTTCAATAACGGGCCGGAGGGTCCCTTCGTCGGGTCTATGGAAGTGATCGACATCGCATTTGAGAGCCCAGAAGCCCTGCGCAGCATCTTCGGCTTCATCTATGGCATGCGCGCGAAGATCACCGAAGTCAAGATCACAATGCCGAGAGAGCTGGATCTGGGCGTGATCCTGCCGGAAGGGGACGATGTGGAGCGCACGATCCGCGGTCATCAGATGGCGCGCGTACTGGATGTGGAAAAGGTCCTTATGATGCTGCGCCATCCGGAGGAGGAAGGTTCCTACCGCATCCACATCGAAGACAAGTTCATGCCCGAAAACACCGGTACATATGAAGTGGATTTCGCGGGCGGAAGAACGATGGCAGTCAATAAGACCGGCGAGCCGGCCGATCTGGCCGTGACGGAAGAGACCTTCCTGCAGATGGCGATCGGCCTGACCGATCTGGAGCTGGCCCGCTATCGGGAGGGCACCAAGGTCTATGCCAATGAAAAAGTGCTGAAAGCTGTTTTCCGGAGGAAGATGCTGTGAGCGGGTGGATGTTTCTTCTTCTGGCCATCCTCAGCAGCGCAGCCATGACGCTGGTCCTGAAGGCCTTTAAGACCGAGGGGACCAATCGCTACGCGATCATCCTGGGCAACTATATCACTTGTGTCATCGTTGGCTTCTTCCTGCTGCCGGACCGGAGTGTGATCTTGCAGGCGCGATCTTTGACCCTTTTGTGCGGCGTGATCGGCGGAGCGTTGTTCGTTTTATCGCTCGTACTGATGCAGTTGAGCATCGGGACAAACGGGGCGATCCTGACTGCGGCTTTTTCCCGGCTGGGGCTGGTCGTGCCGCTGCTTGTGAGCATCTTTCTTTTCGCGGAAAACCCGGCGCCGCTGCAGATCATAGGATTGGTGCTGGTGTTAGTGGCCATGTGGGTCATCAACGGGAAGGATGAATCGTCGAAGACCGTTCGCCCCTTGCTCCTGATCTTCGTCCTGCTGGGCGGCGGCCTGTCCGATACCATGGCCAAGATCTTCTCTTACTGTGGAAACCAGGCGCAGGACAGCCTGTATATCTTCATCGTATTTCTGACCGCGACGATCGTAACGACAGGACTACTGCTTCTGGAAGGGAAGAAGACGGGCCGGTACGGGACCTGGAAGGATTACCTGGCGGGCATCGCCGTCGGCATCCCAAACTATTTCTCCGCCAGCTTCCTGCTGAAGTCGTTGAACCAGATCCCGGCCTACATCGCTTACACCGTCTTTTCGACCGGAGTCCTGCTTCTGATCACGATCCTCAGCATGATCCTGTTCCGGGAAAAGCCGGGCAAGCGCCAGATGGCAGGACTTGGGATCATCATTATCTCGCTGGTGCTGCTGAATATATAAAGAAAAACCGCAGACTTTTGATCTGCGGTTTCTTTATGGATAAGAGTGAACTTACTTGTTCATAGCCTCTTCGACAGCAACAGCAACGGCAACGGTCGCGCCGACCATCGGGTTGTTGCCCATGCCGATCAGACCCATCATCTCAACGTGCGCCGGAACGGAGGAGGAACCTGCGAACTGCGCGTCGGAGTGCATGCGGCCCATGGTATCGGTCATACCGTAGGAAGCAGGACCGGCAGCCATGTTATCCGGATGCAGGGTACGTCCGGTACCACCACCGGAAGCGACGGAGAAGTACTTCTTGCCCTTCTCGATGCATTCCTTC
>ONBQ01000071.1 GCA_900316145.1 uncultured Eubacteriales bacterium | reverse complement strand
GTCTGTAGTCATAAAAATCTCCTTTCCAAAGCAAAAAGCCGCGAAGCTTTGACATTTTGTCTCTGTCTCGCGGCTCTGTTACCGTATGTTTATTTGGTTATCATCAGGATCAATTCATTGATATCCTCCGTTGGCTTGCCTGCATTCAGGACTTTATTTCTGAAGTTCATCAGAGCCTTCAGCAGGAGACGCACTTCCGAAGGATTCAGCTCGACGATCCTTTTCTCTTGTTTTTTTCTGAACATTGCTTTCACCTGGCCTTTTTTCTTCATCCTACTGAAAGAAGGCCGGATCTGCAAATGTGCGATTTTACCGCTCCATATCGCGTTGCCGGACTCTGACCTCCATCACGGAACCGCAGGCCTTTTCATATTCCTTCTCGGTAATGAGACCGGCCTTGTAGTCCATGAAATTCGCGGCTGCCTGCGCGTCCTTGATTGCCTTCACCAGCGTTTCGGGCCTTTCGCGGATTACCTGGATCCAGGACTGGACATACGCCTTGTGATTGTCGATGTGCTGCGGCGTCGCTTCCGTCTGAAGCTCTGTACCCATAAAGCATGAGCACATCTCGGCGACAAGCTCTTCATAGGCATACTGTTCCGTTCCGAAGAACGCTCCCTGCGGACGGTTCAGCCGTGTGGGATGCCCCGTGCTGTGAGAAAGCTCATGCAGCGCCGTGGCGTTGAAAGCGTATTCGTTCTCAAAAGAGCCCGGCGTAGGCAGATGGATCTTGTCCTGTGTCGGAGAATAATAGGCCTGGTCACCGCCGTCCACGAGGATCTCGACGCCCATACCGTCGGAAAGTCTCCGGATCAGCTCGTCCTGCGATATGTCCGGATTGTCCGGGATTTCGATCTCCGGCATGCCTTCAATATCGTTGGCGTTGAACACTGCCGTGTAACGGGTGGAAAGCGTAAATTCCTTTTCGCTTCTGCCGTCGGCCAGTTCCTGCCGGTACTGCTCCCAGGTGAGCGCCTTCTTTTCGGCATTATCATAAGGATACCAGTATTCCACATAGGTGGCCTTGGAGCCTTTCTTCAGGTGCCACTTCTCGTTGGGATGATACTTTCCGTCGTTATCCATGATCTGGATCATCGTGACCCATCTGGGATCGTCATACCCCTTCATCATGGAGACCAGAGAAAGCCAGAATGCGTTGCAGCCTCTGTAGTTGGCCTTCGTGATCCCGTTGTGGGGAGCGCTACCGCCGACGCCGTGCCATTCCTTACGCCATTCCAGGCCTTTTTCTTCAAGGATATTGGCAAAAGCGTTGGCAAGCTCAGCGCGGTATTCCTCTTTATTCATCGGTCTGCTCATCGCCGATCACCTCCCATTCCTCAGGAGTAAGCGTATCCTCATCGATAAAAATGATCTCTTTCTTCATCTCGCTTC
Organism: uncultured Eubacteriales bacterium; assembly: GCA_900316145.1. Classification (GTDB taxonomy): domain Bacteria; phylum Bacillota; class Clostridia; order Lachnospirales; family Bianqueaceae; genus RUG159. Next base: position 3,209 of record ONBQ01000071.1, on the reverse strand, counting down.
ATTCCTTTCCATGTTTTTTGCCGGACGTTCCGTCAGGTCCTCCGGATTCAGGCAATATTTCTCAAGGGCCGCCGTATCGAACTCATACTCCTGATAAACACAGTAGCCGCTGTATCCGAAATCTCCGGTCGGTTTGCCGAGCTTGTATTCGGATATAAGTTTCGGTGCATCCGGAAAATTATTCGTATCCACGAATGCGCAGTTCTTCCTGCTGCCATATTCCGGAAGATTGACCGTCATGGTGGCATAGGGCTCAATTGCAGCGTAACCGGTCCTTTCATAGAGCTGCAGAGCCAGTCCGCCGCCCATGGAATACTGACCGGCCTCGATGCAGAGTTCGTGCGGTTCGCCCCACGCCTCAAGCTGCATATACTGAAGATCCGGTCTGTATGGACCGGTCTGCTGAAACGCTTCGATCACCCAGTCCGGGATGTCCACCAGCTCGTTGAAATCGAGATACGGAAGCTGGTTTTCAACATAATCCTGAAGCGATTCGGCCTGCTGATTCGCGGCATTTTCACCGTCCAGCCAGACTTCTGTACCAAAATCAGTCAGATTGGCATAGACCTGGATCTCGTGTCGGCTGTCTTCGGTCGTGGTATAGGCAATCCCAACCTTTGCCGGATCGCTGAAATCTGCAGGTTCCCCGAATTCTTTTCTGCAGTACTGATTGATCAGCTCCTTGGCCTTGAAGATATCCGTCAGCCTGTCCAGCGTGCTTTGTGTCTGTGCTATGGAGAAGGGCCTGCTCTGGAACATGATGATGTCATCTCCATAAGCGGGTTCTCCGACATCGCTGAGGTACTGTCTGCAGTTGGACTCAATATAGTCATAGACGGGGTAAGCTTCAAAACCGCTGTCAGGACCGATCGGGCATTTTTCGATCGCTTCCTTCAGCAAATCAACATCAAAGCAGTTGCGCACAAACTGGTCGCCGCTGAAGGCATCCGGATTGTGGTAAAGCCAGGTGATCTCATCCGTCTCCAGATTCACATAGAACCGGTCCTGTTTGTAAATGTCCTCCGGCATCAGAGCTCACCGCCGTTCATCTGGACAGTGATTCTGACCGTCATGACCGGCTCCGGGAACCTTGCAAACATGAGTCCTGTTCTCGCGTCGGAAACGCCCGTCATCATGTCATTCAGCCTGCCTACGGTGGAATTGATCTCCTTCTGGTTTTCCGCGTAATAATAACCCACATCTCCGCTGCAGATCGGGTAGCCTTCCTTGCGCAGAGCGCTGATCTTGCGTCTTACAGCCCTGTCGTCCAGAGAAAACATCCTCTCAAGCTCCGCGCTGTGAACGGCGTTGCGTTTACCGGTATGATTCTTTTTCAGGCATTCCAGGATGGCGCTTTTCTTGTCCTTTGCATGGATCGCCGTTCTCTGGAACATGCACTCACGGCACACTCTCTGCCCGTCAGGAATAGGTTCGTTACAAAAAACACATCCGTACATTATCTTTCACCTCGGTTTCTTTCCGCTTTTCATGCGTCAACGTCCAGGTCGCAATCGACCCATTCAACTTTGCCTTCGTACCAAAGGTCACTGGCCATGTCTTCAGCGTCTTCCTTTGAGTCCGCGTCAACCTCTATGACCCCATAACTGGTCTCTTTGATATCCACGATATATTTCATCTGGCGTCACCTCTGTCTTTCGGTGCGATCTTATGGAAGTAGTCCTCACCGGGTACAAGTCCCAGCTGCCTTCCGTTATCGAACAGGCAGTGAATGGTGCCAATGTCATCCACATGAAGCACCGTTCCTTTTGTTCCGGCTTCGATGGGATGCGGATCGTCACCCATAAAGTCAAGAACGACGCGGGTTCCCTCAGGAAATCTGCGTTTTACGCTTTCAACATAATTTCTGTCGTTAAACATATTGCCTCCTTCAATCGTTCGGGCGGCACCGTCTCCGATGCCGCCCGTATGGTTTTCTCACTTGTTTTTCTTCTCGCGGATCTTCAGGAAAATGAGACCCGCGATGATGAACACCACAAGGCAGATCCCGATAATCATCTTAGCGCTCATGCTTGCCGCCCTCCTTTTTCTTTCGGAATGTGAAGAACGCTGCGGGTCCGGCTCCCAGGAGAGATACTCCCGCAAGCACTGCCCACAGCGTCATGTTGGTGCTGTCACCGGTTTTCGGAATGTCCGTTACCGGCTTCAGCTCGTTGTAGAACTTGGCCACAACCGTTTTCTCAGCGTGGACCGTAACAGTCACGTCGGGAGGAAGGATATAGGTCTTGTTCTTGTCATTGGAGACCTCAGAGATCGTATAGTCGCCGACTCTGAGACCTTCGATCCTGATCTGTCCGCTCTCATCCGTCACGTATTCCTGAGAGAAGGCGCTGCCGGTGATATCCGATCCGACAACTCTGAAGGTGAAGCCTGCCAGCACGCCGTCTTCAGAGGTTTTCTCGATACGGATGCTACCGGTCTGAGCCTGATTGATAAATCCCTTTCCGGCTTCATTTTCGACGATGACCGTCACACCGTTTTCTTTGATGGAGAAGCGGTAGGTATTGGTGTCCAGATAGAAGCCTTCCGGCGCAGCCGTTTCCTTCAGCGTATAGTCACCGTACTCAAGATTATCCATCTGATATACGCCGTCCGAAAGCTCTTCCATTGTGCCGAGCAGCGTCTCGCCGGAATAAACCTCAAAGACCGCGCCAGTCAGATGGTGGTCAGGATAATCAGCGTCCACCTTTGTCAGCTGAACATTTCCGTGAATGAGTGTATTTGTCAGCTCGATTCCGATTACAGCGCCGTCAGCATCGATTTTAACGGTATAAGGCGCTTCATCCAGAACGTAGCCTTCGGGAGCTTCGATCTCGCGTACAACGTATTCTCCGTAGGGAATGTCCTTAAAGGAGAAGCTGCCGTCATCGGCGGAAACGGTCGTCATGATCGGGTCGCTGCCTGTGGTGGTATAAAGGCCGATAATCGCGCCTGCGAGGCCGGTACCGTTACCGTCTTTCTTCATGCCCTGGATTTCGCCGTAGATCAGGTCGTTGGTGATGCTTTCACCTTTCACCTGCAGGCCGACCACACTGACGTCCTGCCCCAGATATGTGAAGGATACCGGGTATTTCTCATCCGAGAGAATATAGTGGCTGTCAGTAGAAAGCTCCTGCACGTAGTAATTGCCAAAGGGCAGATCCGTTTTCAGCACGGCTTTTCCGTTGGCGTCCACAGACATGACCTCGATC
>ONBQ01000141.1 GCA_900316145.1 uncultured Eubacteriales bacterium | reverse complement strand
TCTTCGCGCGTATGATGACTATGAGCAAATGCTTCTGGAAGAAAAGCCGGACGCGGCTTACATCGCAGTCACGCCGAATGATCATTTCCGCCTGACCATGCTGTGCATCAAGCACCATATCCCGGTATTGTGTGAAAAAGCCATGTTCGTCAACAGTAAGGAGGCTATTGAAGCTTTCGCGGCGGCGAAAGAAGCAGGTGTTTTTGTTATGGAAGCCATGTGGGCCCGCTTCCTGCCTCCTACCCAGAAGGTGCGGGCCTGGATCCGGGAAGGTAAGGTCGGTACACCGGAAGCGGTCCATACTACGATCGGATTCTGCGCGGATCCGGATCCGTCCAACCGGTATATGAACCCGGCCTTGGCGGGCGGCGCGGCCAGAGATCTTACGGTTTATACCTATGAGCAGACTACCTATGTGCTGGATCAGAAGATCGAAAAAGTTTTCGCGGACGCTCGTTGGGGAGAGACCGGTGTAGATATGACGGATCATGTCTATGTGCGTTTCGAACATACAGGGGCGGATCTGGTAACATCCTTTGCGGCGCATCTGAAGAACCGGATGGAGATCGCGGGAACGGATGGCTATATTTCGATGGCAGATCCGAATATGCCCGTAAGCTGCGCCTTATTCGCGCCGGATGGCTCCTTGATCGAGGAATTCCATGATACAATTACCCAAAATGGCTTTACGTATGAGATAGAAGAAGTCATGCGCTGCGTGCGGCTGGGGCTTTTGGAGAGTCCGGTCGTGCCCTGGCAGACAACGATAGACTGTGCTTTAGTCTTTGATCTGATCGATCAGACAAAATAAAAAAGCCCGCGAAAACGGGCTTTGTCTTTTATGGATCACGGAGCGGTCGTGATTTCGATATGCTCTATGATGACATCCTGACGAGGCTTGTCATTGCCGTCAGTCTGGACTTTGGCTATGGTATCGATCACGTCCATGCCTTCATAGACCTGGCCGAATACGGTATGGGCTTTATACAGCCATGGGGTTCCGCCATAGTTGATGAACAATTCTTTTTGTTCATCGGACAGTCCGAACTGATCCAGATAGTCTTTGTAGGATTCATGCGCCTGTACGAAGAAGAACTGGGAACCGTTGGTGTTCGCTCCGGAATTGGCCATGCATAATGCGCCGCGGATCGGCACCAGATTCGAGAATTCATCTTCAAAGGCTTCTCCCCAGCAGCTCTCGCCATAATAACCGGTTCCGGTGGGATCGCCGCCCTGGATCATGAATTCATCGATGACCCGGTGAAAAATGAGACCATCGTAATATCCGCTTGAGGCAAGGGTTTGAAAGTTCTCAACGGCTTTTGGCGCGGAGTCGGGGAAGAATTTGATCTTGATATCACCATAATCTTTAATGGTCATGATAGCGATGGTTTCGCCGGAGACAGCGGCGGTCTCCTGGTTTTCATCCACCGACACCGGTTCCGCGGCAGAAGAGCCTTCTTCGCTTTGACCGTCGGAGGCTCCCTTTTTCTGACAGCCGGGCAGGATGAGACACAACAGCAACAGCATAAGTACGATTTTTTTCATGAAACTTGCTCCTTATGTACAAAACTTTTTGCGAATTTCATTATAATGGAGTTGTGTGAAAAATGCAAATAGATTATAATAATACTTTAGGTACGCCTTCTAAGACCTTGTTCGTTTCGGACCTGGATGGGACGCTTTTAAACACTCAGGCGGAGCTTTCTGCCTCCACGGCGGGGAAGCTCAATGAGCTGATCGACAGAGGAGTTTGTTTTTCCGCGGCGACGGCCCGCACCTGGGCTACCGTGCGTTTTCTCATGCAGGACGTTCACCTTACGCTGCCGGTGGTACTGATGAACGGGGTCTGCATCTATGACCCGGTCAAGGAAAGATATGTTCATGCGGATTATATCGGACCGGACGCGGCAAAGCGCTTGCTGGACGCGATGAAACGGGCGAATGTGCGCACCTTTCTGTACAAGATCCTGGATGACCAGATCCACGTCTATTACGATAAAGCCGGCAATCAGGCCATGGAAGAATTCATGGAAGAACGCCGCAGAAAGTACAATAAAGTATTCAATCAGGTATCGGATCTGGAAACCGCGATCGATGAGCACGTGGTTTATTTCTGCATGCTGGATGATAAGGAAAAACTGGACCCGGTGTATGAAGAGGCGATAAGGGATCCGGCGCTGCATGTCGAATACTATCAGGATATCTATTCGAAAGAGTTATATTATCTGGAAGTGTGCGCGTCTAAGGCGTCTAAAGCCGGATCGGTCCGCTGGCTGAAAGAAGCATACGGGTTTGAACATCTGGTGGTGTTTGGAGACAACCTCAATGATCTGCCCATGTTCCGGGTGGCGGATGAAAGCTATGCGGTATCTAACGCGGTACCAGCGGTCAAAGAAGCGGCTGATGGAGTGATCGGCTCCAATATGGAAGATGGGGTACCGGTTTTTATGAAAGGAAAGTTAGATGGGCTGTTTTGATGGATATTTGTTTTTGACCGATATGGATGGTACCTTGACCGATCGTGAAAAGCTTTCACAGGAGAATATCGACGCGATCCGGTTCTTTCAGCAGGAGGGCGGGCTGTTTACATTGGCCAGCGGCCGGGCTCCGGGCTATTTAAGAGATTACGCGGAGCGGATCGGCCTGAAGGCGCCGGTCATCGGCATCAATGGTACCGTCATCTATGATCTGGAAAAGGATGAATTGCTGTTTTCGGACTGTCTGGATGAAGGCGCCATCGAAGTCGTGGAATACGCGATCGAGCATTATGAGGGCATTCTGGCGGAAAGCACCACGTATTCTATGGAGGAATGGGCCGGTATCTATGAACTGAAGGATCAGAAACAAAGCTTCCGGGAGTACGCGAAGACCTTGCCAAGTCCCTGGTATAAGCTGATCCTGATCGTTCGCAGCGATGTATCCGAAAAGATCCTTCTGGATCTGAGAGAGCGGTTCGGAGATCGGTACAATTTTGAACGCAGCTGGCCGGAAGGGATCGAAATGCACTCGAAGGGCAGCGGAAAAGATGTCTGCCTGAAGAGGCTGAAAGAATATTTTGGCGATAGGATCCATACCACCATTGCGGCCGGTGATTATGAAAACGATCTTCCTATGATCCAGGCGGCTGACATTGGATACGCGGTAGGCAATGCGATAGCCAGTGTCAAAGAAGCGGCTGACCGCATTACAGTTTCCTGCGATCAGCATTCCATTGCCGCTATCATTCAAGAATTATATAAGGAGAAGCATTAAGATGGCTATGACAAAAAAACCTGTAAAGGGCATGAAGGATATTTTACCGGAAGAGATGGCGATCCGCGACTACGCGATCAATCTCATCAAAGAAACGTATAAGGGCTTTGGCTTTACGCCCATCGAGACGCCGACCATGGAGCACATCGGCAACCTGTCCGGCAAGGATGGCGGTGAGAATGAAAAGCTTATTTTCAAAGTGCTCAAGCGTGGTGAGAAGCTGAATATCGGCGCGGCTGCCACAGAAAACGACCTGGTCGATTCCGGACTGCGTTACGATCTTACGGTGCCGCTATGCCGTTATTATTCCAATAATTCCGAGATCCTGCCGGCTCCGTTCAAAGCCCTGCAGGTGGGCAGCGTCTATCGGGCGGACCGTCCGCAGCGTGGCCGTTTCCGCCAGTTTACCCAGTGCGATATCGACATCCTGGGGGATCCGACCAATCTGGCGGAGATCGAGCTGATCCTGGCCACCACGACCCTTTTGGGCAAGCTGGAATTTTCCAACTTCAAAGTGCATATCAATGATCGCCGATTCCTGAAAGCCATGGCTGCCTATGCCGGCTTCCCGGAAGATCAGACGGATATCGTCTTCATCATCCTGGATAAGATGGATAAGATCGGCTGGGATGGCGTGAAGGAAGAGCTTCTGAAGGAAGGCTTCACCCAGGAGAGCGTAGACCGCTATGTCAGACTGTTTGAGAACATGGGTACCGGCAAGGATGCCATCGCCTATCTGGCCCAGACGCTGGGTGACAGACTGGATCCGAAGGCCGTCCAGAACCTGAACGAGATCATCGACGCGGTGGATTCTTTAAAGATCGCGGATTTTGAACTGGCTTTTGACGCGACGCTGGTGCGTGGCATGGGTTACTATACCGGTACCATCTTCGAGATCGAGATGCTGGATTTCGGCAGCGCCTGCGGTGGCGGCGGCCGTTACGATGACCTGATCGGCAAGTTCACCGGCATGAAGGTCCCGGCCTGCGGCTTCTCCATCGGCTTTGAGCGTATCATCACGCTGCTGCTGGAGAAGGGCTTTAAAGTGCCCGGAACGCCGAAAAAGAAAGCCTATCTCATTGAAAAAGGCGCGGACGCAGAGAAGATCCGTGAAGTCCTGTCCCTGGCCCAGGCAGAGCGCGCCGCGGGTAAGACCGTTGCTGTCAGCATGCGCAACAAGAATGCCAAGTTCCAGAAGGAGCAGCTGACCAAGGACGGATATACGGAGATCGTTGAGGTCTACAAACGATAATGACAATTTATATGATTCGCCACGGCGAAACAGAGTGGAATGCACGTCATGTTCTGCAGGGAACGGCGGACATTCCACTTAATCATACTGGGAGAAAACAGGCGCAGGCGCTGGCGCGGGAGATCCAGACTCAAAACCTTCATTTCGACAGAATCTATGTCAGCCCCTTGGGACGGGCCAGAGAAACGGCGCACATCGCGACCGGGGAACCGGAGGAGAATATGATCATCGAGCCACGTCTGATCGAGATCGAATTCGGCCCGCTGGAGGAGTCGCCCTATGAACTGCGAGATCCGGAAGCGGCCGCAAATCTCCCGGAGAACTTGTTCAACTTCGGTTTCTATCCCGAGTTTTATGTGCCGCCGGAAGGAGCGGAGAGCTTTCAGGATGTGATCCGGCGCACGGGCGAATTCCTGGATGAACTGCTGCCTACGATCCGCCCGCAGGAAAAGGTGCTTTTGGTCTCCCACGGATGTGCCCTGCATGGCGTACTGTATAACCTGGATGCCAAGACGGACCTGAACACATTCTGGAAGCCCCTTTTTGGCAACTGCAAATTGATGGAATGGAAGGACGGAAATCTGTCTTCGACCTGATAGAAACGAATAGAAGGAAGGATCTTTTATGCGGCTCATAGGATTATTGCTGGCGATCATCGTTTCTCTGCTGTGGTATTATCCCGTTGTCAAAGCACAGGGAGAGAACAGGGTCCTTGCAAAGAAAGACCGATCTTATCCTGACGGCAGGACTGGTCGGCCTCATGTACGGAGTAGAAAGGGAGGAAGTCTGGCCCTAGGTAGTCGGCGGGGTCCTGACACTGGCCTTGATCGTATCTGGAATCTGGTATTGCATCCGGACTGTCCGCAAGATGAGGTGGATCGTCCGTGAAGAGACTGCGCCGGCTGCGGCGGCAAAAGAAGGAGAAGCATGATGAAGTACATGATCGCGTCGGATATCCACGGCTCCGCGTTCTGGTGCCGTAAAATGGTCGAAGCCTTTAAAAATGAGCAGGCGGACCGCTTGATCCTGCTGGGGGATCTTTTATACCATGGTCCCCGGAATGACCTGCCGGAGGAATATGACCCGAAGCAGGTCATCGACATGCTGAATGATCTAAAGGATGAGATCCTCTGCGTCCGCGGCAACTGCGAGGCGGAAGTGGATCAGATGGTCCTTCAGTTCCCGGTAATGGCGGACTATGCCATCATGGAGTGCGGGAAGAATATCATCTTTATCACCCACGGCCACGTTTTCAACGAACAGCATCTGCCGCCACTGAAGAAAGGCGACATCCTGCTGCATGGCCATACCCATGTACCGAAGTGTGTGGAACACGAGACTTACACCTATCTGAATCCAGGCTCAGTCGGCATTCCGAAAGAGGACAGCTGGCATGGATATATGATTTTGGAAGACGGAGCTTTCCTTTGGAAGGATATGGATGGAAACGTCATGATGGATCGGAGCAAGTAATCTATGTGCATCCCATCATTGAGCTTTACAACGATGCGGCACATATCCGAGGGCTTTCCAAAGGCCTGGTCATTCAGAAGGAGAGAGATTAGGATCAGTCGCTTTAAAAACGGTAAGGATCTTACGGCCTGGCCCTGCCTGAGGAGATCTAGCCGAAGACAGAAGATGGCGTGAATCAAAAATAGAAGGAATTAGAACGAAATGAGTGAATGGAAACTGATCTGGCATCAGGCCTTAACAAGCTCTCCCAAAGAGGGAAAGATCGTAGGAAAAGATAAGACGACTGTTTTTACGGTCCATACACCGGCAGAGGCGACGGGCTTAAGGATCCGGTTCACGAACCGGCTGGGCCAAGGCGCATATCGGATCGGCCGGATGGCGGTCAGAGTCAGAGAGAGCTTTTTCTCAGTCAAAAGAGAAGGAAAAACGGAATTTGAGATCCCGGTCGGTGAAACTATCTGGTCAGACGCATTGCCCATCCGTCTTGAAGCCGGGGATGATATCGAGATCCGCATGTTCTTTGAAAGCAATATCGTGGATTTCAATGTCATTGAGGAAGAGGCCCATCTGTATCTGGGAGACCATGTCTACGGCCAGGCAGAGACCGCCAAGGAATCGAATTTCTCAAAGAAAACAGGCATCTTCCCGCCGGTGCCGGCCATCGAGGCTGTGGAGATCCAGACGGAGGAAGAGCTCTCCGCCATCGTAGCTTTCGGTGACAGTATCACGGCCATGAGCCGGTGGACGAAGCCACTTTCCGCCCGGCTGGAGCAGGCATATGGAGGGAAATACGCGCTTTTGAATTCCGGTATTTCCGGCAACTGTCTGCTGTACAAAGTCCCGGGTATGCTGGGCAGCCTCTTCGGAGAGGAAGGGGTCAAGCGTTTTCAGCAGGACGTGCTGGAGATCCCGAATCTGAAAGTCGTTATTATCGCCCTGGGAGTGAACGATGTTTCCTATTTGTCCAAAAAGACGGCAGGCCTGATCAATAAAGAAAACTTTGTCCAGGAAGTGCGGAAGATCACAGAGACGCTGCACGAGAGAGGAGTGCGGGTGGTCATGCAGACCATCAGCCCTCGATTGGGCGTAGCCAGAAGAATGGGCAAGTACACCCGGGAGATGGAAGCGTTGCGGCTGGAACTAAATGACTGGATCCGCTCCGCGAGCATTTTCGATTATGTTTTTGACGCGGAAGCGGCCGTGGCCGAGGCGCATCCGGATGGGCTGTATTACAAGGAAGGCCTGCATCAGGGGGATCACCTGCATCCCAATGCGGAAGGAGGCCGTGTATTGGCGGAGGCCTATGATCTGGATCAGCTGACCGGACGGTTTAGTATCTGCCAGATCAAGGATCCGGATGAAAAATCACGGATCGCCTGCATCGTGCTGGAAGCTTTGCAGGAGTGGTTCGAAGTGCCGGAAACGAGGGAAGGCTACATCCAAGACAGCGCGGGTTGGCCATTTTTCGCAGCCTTTGTCGAAGGCCAACCGGTAGGCTTCCTGTGCCTGAAGGAGACCGGTAAGGCGACCGTGGAACTGGCCGTTATGGGCGTCCTGAAAGAATATCACCGTTACGGGATCGGGAAAGCTTTGGTCCATAAGGCCAGACAGACCGCAGCGGAGCAGGGGTATGAATTCTTCCAGGTCAAGACTGTGAAAATGGGTTGTTATGAGGACTATGATGCGACGAACCGTTTCTATCAGGCCCTTGGATTTAAGGAATTTGAAGTAATGCCGACCTACTGGGATGAAGCCAATCCTTGTCAGATCTATGTGATGCATTTGAAAGGAGAGTCCGAAAATGAATGAAGCCATGATCAAACGCAATGAACTGCTGGCGCAGACCGTGATCAAAGGACTGAAGTCCCGCAATATGTCCGGCTACTACGCAAATACAAAAGAAGAAGCGCTGAAGATCGCGCTGGAGCTGATCCCGGAGGAAAGCACTGTCACCATGGGCGGCACCATGAGCGCCAGGGAGATCGGCCTGGTGGACGCGCTGCAGAAGGGCAATTATACCTTCATCGACCGGGACAATTATGAAGACAAGCGGGAAGCCATGCTGTTGGCGTATCAGGCGGATGTCTTTCTGTCCAGCTGCAACGCCATGACCCAGGACGGTGTCCTGGTCAATATCGACGGCAATGCCAACCGAGTCTCCGCCATCGCCCAGGGACCGAAGAAGGTCGTCATGATCGTGGGCATGAACAAGATCTGTGATGATGTGGATGGCGCGATGAAGAGGGCCCGCAACGTGGCCGCGCCGATCAACGCCCAGCGTTTCGGCCTGCAGACGCCATGTACGAAGACCGGCACCTGCACGGACTGCAAATCCCCGGATACCATCTGCTGCCAGTTCCTGATCACCCGGTATTCCAAGCATGCGGACCGCATCCATGTGATCCTGGTGAATGACGCGCTGGGATTCTAAAGGATATGAAACAGAAGACTTTATGTGTAACGGATCTGGACGGGACGCTGCTTCGCAGTGATCAGAAGACTTCCAAGTTCACCAACTCGGTCATCAACATGCTGGTCGAAAAAGGCATGTTATTTTCCTATGCCACGGCCCGGTCCTGGAACACGGCACATAAGGTTACAGAAGGAATGACGGCAAGGTTTCCCCTGATCATCTATAACGGGGTGTTCATCCGGGATAACTGCACCGGTGAGTACCTTCTGAAGAATATGTTCAGACAGTCGGATGCTAAGGAACTGCTTAAGACCTTGCTGGACCACGGTATTTCTCCGGTCGTCTATTCGCTTATCGATGGGAAAGAGAAGTTCTCTTATCGCCGCGATTCGATCAATGCACCGACAAGGGATTTCGTCGATTCCCGCGCCGGTGATCGGATAGACCGGCCCGTCTGTTCGCAGGCGGAGCTGTTCGATGGGGAGATCTTCTATTTCACCTGTATCGATGAGGCCGAGAAGCTGCGTCCGCTCTATGAACGATATAAAGATCAGTTTCATTGTGTCTTCCAGAAGGACATCTACACGGCAGATCAGTGGCTGGAGATCATGCCTAAGGAAGCTTCCAAAGCCAATGCCATCCGGCAGTTTCGGGCTTTGCTTGGCGCGAAACGCCTGGTCGTCTTTGGTGACGGACTCAATGATATCGACATGTTCCAGATCGCGGACGAAGCCTACGCGGTAGAGAATGCGGCCCCGGAACTTAAAAGTTTGGCAACAGGCATCATCGGTCCCAACGATGAGGATGGTGTGGCGAAATGGCTGTTTATGAATGATGGATTTCGGCTGCGGGAGCCGCAGGATCTGTCCTGGGTCATGGATGAAGGCAATATCTTCTCCGTCATCGACCAGACGGGCAGCGGCTGCATCCTGTTCGGGATCGAGCGGGACGGGCGAAAGTACATGTATAAGATCGCCGGTGCGAAGACCGTGGAGGCCGAAGTCTCTGAGGCCGAATCGATCCGACTGCTGAAGGCCGCGGTACAGGTAAACCGGGATATTCAGCATCCGGCCCTTTGCCGGCTGGTCAGGGCGTATGACTATCAGGAGTTTTACGTGGCGGTCTATGAATTCGCCGAGGGGGACTGCCTCTTTGACCACTGGAACTTCGATCATTACATGGAGCACCCGGAGGTCGTAACGCCCATGCAGCGCTTCCACGCGCTTCCGGTAGAAAAAAGACTTTCCGTGAGCGGGATCCTGATCGATTTCATGCAGACCGTGATCCGGACCGGGTATCTGCCGGTGGATTTTTATGACAGCAGTCTGTTGTATGATTTTACGCAGGACAGGCTTACCATCTGTGACATCGACCTGTTCCGCAAAGCGCCTATAGTCAACGAAGCCGGTCCGGACTACTGGGGCACGACCCGCTTAAAGGCGCCGGAGGAGAATGAGAAGGGAGCCCCAATCGATGAACAGACCGCTTTGTTCACTTTAGGGGCGATCCTGTTCGATTTCTTTACCCGGCTCGATGAAACGCTGATTCCCCATGTATTTCCGAAGAATGTGCCGGAACGCAGGGCCTGCGGGCATTTTCTGCCGCCCGCCAGGGAGGACTTCGAACTGGGTGACACGGCGTATGATGTCTTAAAGAAAGCAACCGGTCTGGAAAAGGCGGAACGGTATGCTTCTGTAGAGGAATTCCGGAACGCCTGGGAAGGAGCACTCATATGGTGACACTGAAAAAGGCCGGATCCGCCGATATCCAGGAGATCTGGCAGATGCAAAGGCAAGCCTTTGCCGGACTCCTGGAAAAATATCAGGACTATGATACAAATCCCGGCGCGGAAGGAATCGACCGGATCCGGTACCGGTTTGAACAGGCAGGCTCCGTGTACTATTTCATTATGGAAGATGGCGTGAAGACCGGCGTGATCCGCATCGTGGACAGGCAGGATGGCAGCCGCAAGCGCATCTCCCCCTTGTGGATCATGCCTGCATGCAGAGGCAGAGGGCTGGCGCAGGCCGCAATCTGGGAGGCAGAGCGGCTGTATGGTCCGGATCATTGGAGCCTGGATACGATCCTGCAGGAAGAGGGAAACCTGCATCTGTATGAGAAAATGGGTTATCACCAGACCGGAGAAGTGCGCCACGTCAATGATAAGATGGACATCGTGTTCTATGAGAAAGATGTCGTGACGACGGTCTATTTTGTCCGGCACGCGGAGCCTGTTCACAAGGACCCGGATGACCGGAACCGGCCTCTGACGGCGCAGGGACTGGCGGACACCGCCCTGGTGCTGGAAACGTTAAAGGATAAGCCGATCGATGTCTTCTACTGCAGCCCCTACAAGCGCAGTCGGCAGACCATCCAGAGCACAGCAGACTTTTTCAGGCAGGAGATCCACACCGATGAGCGTCTGCGCGAGCGCCAGGCCGGGGATGAAGGCAATGTGAAAGATCTTTTCCGCAAGCGTTGGGCGGATTTTCATTTTCATGAACCGGGCGGCGAATCGATCGGAGCCGTGCAGAAGCGCAATATCGAGGCTCTGACCGAGATCCTGCAAAAGGAAGCGGGCAAAACCATCGTGATCGGGACCCACGGGACGGCCTTGTCATCCATCTTGAATTATTATGATCCTTCCTTTGACTGCGAAAGCTTCCTGCGCATTATCGATTGGATGCCGTACATTGTGGAAATGCAGTTTGTAAACCAGGAGCGCATCAATATGAAAGAAATCGCCCATCTGGTCAAACCCTTTGAGGAATAAGACGATGAACTTACAGGATTGCTACTTTTTCAACGGCACCGCCTACGCCGGCAAGTCCACCCTGGTACACCGCCTGGCGGAGAAATACGGCGGGATCGAGTGCGGGGAGAATTACCATGACGCCATGCTCGGCGGTCTGGACCCGCAGGAATTCCCTTATCTTACCTGGTCCCGGGACCTGCAGGACTGGCGGGAGTTCATCCGCCGCAGCCCTGAAGAATACGAAGCCTGGATCCGGGGCGTGAGCAAAGAGTGTGAGATCCTGGAGCTGAAGATCCTGAAAGACCTGGATCCCGAGGGCAGAAAAGTCTTTGTAGATACCAATATTTCCCTGGAGATGCTTCGCAGAATAGCGAAACCGGGTCATGTCCTGATCATGCTGGCAGATCCGGAGATCTCGGTACGCCGGTTCTTTGAACGGCCGGACCGGGAGAAGCAGTTCCTGTACCAGCTGCTTATGGAAGAGCCAGAGCCGGAGCAGGCCATGGAGAATTTCCGCAGGTGCCTTCAACGGATCAATTCCAGGGAGAACTATGACTTATTTCTCCATTCCGGCTTTCCGGTGATCCTTCGGGATGAGAGCAGGAGCGTCGAAGATACGATGGCACTGGCAGAAAAGCTGCTGGAACTATGAAAGAGAAATAATCCCGATAGGGTATAAAACAAACAATACGATTTTATTTTATACCCTTTCGGGATTATATTTATTAAACTCCTTGATTTTATACCCTATAAGGTATATAATGTGGCCATCTTTGATAAAAAAGGAGGCGCTTCATGAATACGATTGCTGAATTCGTCAAGGTAAACCGGCGTGCAGCCGGACTGACGCAGGAAGAGTTCGCCATGCGCTCCGGCCTTGGCCTCCGTTTTGTTCGGGAACTGGAGCAGGGCAAAGAAACCGTTCGAATGGACAAAGTCAATAAAGCCCTTGCCATGTTTGGAATGCAGGCAATTCCTGGGAAGATGGAAAAGAAGGAAGTTGATTGATGGTTTCGTTCAGAAAAGCATATATCTATGTGCGCGATAGTTTTGCGGGAGTTCTTGAGGAAACAGACGAAGGATACCTTTTTCAGTACGATCCTGATTATCTGGTTTCATCCGGAGCAATGCCCGTGTCGTTAACACTTCCGTTGACCAGCCGTCCCTATACTTCTAAAACGCTGTTTTCTTACTTTGACGGGTTGATCCCGGAAGGATGGCTCCTGGATGTTGTCAGTTCAAACTGGAAAATAGACCGTAACGACCGATTCGGACTGTTGCTCATTGCCTGCAAGGATGCCGTTGGCGCCGTCCATGTTCAGGAGGAACGATCATGAACTGTCTATGCTGCGGAAAACCGCTTAAAGCTTTTTCAGAGACTGGATGGCACAAAAGCTGCATCAAACGGTTCTTTGGTACTTCCACGCTGCCGGAGATCGATATTTCTTCGGCCCGGCTTGAAATGATCGTCAGTGAAACGGTTCAAAAAGGTCTTACCGTACCAGGCGTCCAGAAAAAACTGTCTCTTCATCTGTTTTCAGAGGGCAAACAGCCAAGACTGACGCTTGTCGGTTTTCCCACCGGATTTATTCTGAAACCACAGGTCGAAGAATTCCCTTGTATGCCGGAATCAGAGCATCTGGTCATGACGATGGCGGAAGCTTGTGGGATCGCCACTGTGCCGCATGCTTTGATTCGTGATGGAGACAACATTGCCTATATTACCAAACGTATCGATCGAAGGATCGAAAAAGATCATCTGATACGACTTGCCATGGAGGATTTCTGTCAGCTGGATCTGAGACTGACACGCGATAAGTATCGCGGATCCTATGAACGTTGTTCCAAGATCATAGACAGGTACTCTTCCCGAAGGCAGCTGGATCAGACAGAATTGTTTCTCCGACTGGTTTTCTGCTTCCTTACCGGTAATTCGGATATGCATCTGAAGAACTTTTCTCTGATCGAGACTTCAGAGAATTCAGGGGAGTACATCCTTTCCCCTGCCTATGATCTTCTCCCGGTTAATCTGCTGGTGCCGGAGGATCAGAATCAATTTGCGCTCCCTATGAATGGGAAAAAAGCCAATCTCAGGAAGAACGATTTTCTCAGATTCGCAGAGACTATACACATTGAAAGAGAAACCGCTGAGCGGATGATCCGTTTTCTGATCGGCAAGAAGAGTAAGCTTTTTACATTGAACGAGGAGTCTCTTTTGCCTCAGGAAATGAAATCCAGCTATGCTGAATTCATGCAGCAGCGCTTCAGCGTGCTTTCCTGACAGGAATGTCACGAAGGCTCTCTCATTTGTATGAATAGAAAAAAAGAGGAATCAACTATGAAGCAATACATAGTCGATGCATTTACTAACCAGCCGTTTAAGGGCAATCCAGCTGCCGTATGCGTGATGGACCACTGGCCGTCCGAAGCATTCATGATGGATCTGGCTATGGAGAATAATTTAAGCGAAACGGCTTTTATCGTGAAAGAGAAAGCGGGATATCATCTCCGGTGGTTCACACCGGGATCGGAGGTGGATCTTTGCGGACATGCAACGCTGGCTTCCTCCTTCGTTATCTTGAACTTCGTGGAACCGGGAAGCAAGGTCGTGGAGTTTCATACACGAAGCGGCAAGCTGACGGTCAAGAGAAACGGCGATCGGTATGAAATGGATTTTCCCACTTATGATCAAAGATAGAACCATTCATTCCATGGAACCCAAGTACCTTCTGCCCGCGGCGGAGCTGGTACAGGAAGTGTTTTCCGAGTGGGACGGACCGGAAGAAGGAAAGATGGTCCGCGCTTTAGTAGAAGAGATCCGGGCCAAGAAATACTATCTGCCGGAACTGGAGCTGGTCATGACGGATGAGGACGACCAGGTGATCGGATACTGCATGTTTTCCCGTTTTCATATCGAAGGCCGGTATGAGGATGAGCTGCTGATCCTGACGCCGGTCGCGGTCAAAACACAGTACCAACGTCAGCATATCTCCAGGGACCTGATCGAGTGTGGCTTTGAGAAAGCAAAAGCGCTGGGGTTCAAAGCGGTGCTGGTGGAGGGAGACCCGAAGAATTACAATCCGCGCGGATTCGTGACGAGCGCGGACCATGGGATCGTTGCGGGACCGAATATCCACCTGCCGCACGTGTCCTGTCTGATGATCAAGGAACTGGAAGAAGAGTCGCTGCAGCGTATCCATGGAGAAGTGGATTATGGATTCTATGACGCCCTGCGAGAGGAGTAAGATATGAAAGCGCTCATCATCAACTGCAGCCCGGTGCGGACCGGCGCGACAGATACGATCTGCCGGATCACGGCGGAAGAATTGGAAGGGAAATATGACGTAAAGAGCGTGTGCATCGATGATTACCGGTTTGCCTTCTGCAAGGGATGCCGCAGCTGTCATAAGACGGCGAAATGTGTGCAGCATGACGATGTGGACCTTCTGATCCATGAGTTTGAAGAGGCGGACGTGATCGTCTGTGTAGCGCCGTCTTACTGGGCGGATGTGCCGGGGCAGTTCAAGGCCTTCATCGACCGGTGCACGCCCTGGTGCAATACCCATGAACCCTATGCCACCATCGGCAGTGGAAAGAAGGGCTATTCGATCGTATTAAGAACCGGACCGAACATGCCAGAATTGGAACATCTGATCCGCACGATCGAGCATTTTTACGGGCATATGGAGATCGAGTGCTGCGGCCGGCTGGGCCTGACCGCGGTCGAATATAAAGAGGATGTAGCAGGTCGGGAAGAAGAATTGCGGACCTTTGTCCGCTCCATTTAAAACGATGAGGATAAAGAATATTGCGATCGTCAGTCTCTCCAGCGGCATCATTGGAGAGCCATTTGTACAGTTTGAAGTGGAAATCGGCCTCAAGAGACTTAAGGAATATGGCCTGAACGTGCGTTTCATGCCCCACGCGCGCATGGGCATGGAGTATATCAAAAACCACCCGGAGAAACGGGCGGTGGACCTACTGACAGCCTTCCGGGATCCGGACATCGACATGATCCTCTGCGCGATCGGCGGGGATGACACCTACCGCCTGCTGCCGTATCTTTTTGAAAACAATGAACTGGCCAATGCGGTCTCGGACAAGGTGTTTCTCGGCTTTTCAGATACGACCATCAACCATCTGATGCTGCACAAGGTAGGCCTACCGACCTTCTATGGACAGGCCTTCCTGCCGGATCTGTGCGAGATCGGCCCGGAAATGCTGCCCTATACCCGGAAATACTTTGAAGAACTGATCACGACCGGCCACATTCAAGAGATCACGCCCAGCGACCTCTGGTATGAGGAGCGAAAGGCTTTTTCTGAGGATCAGGTCGGCGTTCCGACACCTGCTCACGAGAATCAGGGCTTTGAACTGCTGCAGGGTCCTGCGGTATTTAAGGGCAAGATCCTTGGCGGCTGCATCGATTCGTTGTACGATCTCTTCAATGGAGACAGGTACCCGGATATGCCGATGCTGTGCCGGAAGTATCAGCTTTTTCCGGATGCGGAGGACTGGAGAGGGCGGATCCTGCTGCTGGAGACCAGCGAGGAAAAGCCTTCGCCCGAAAAGTACCGTCAGTCCCTGGAATATCTGAAAGAACAAGGTATCTTTGATGTCATTTCCGGCGTGCTGGTGGGAAAGCCCATGGATGAGACCTACAGGGAGGAATACAAACGCCTG
>ONBQ01000123.1 GCA_900316145.1 uncultured Eubacteriales bacterium | reverse complement strand
AGGCTGAGAAAGCGTATGGTATAATAACTTATCTTGTTTTTCAAAAAAGGAAGATACAGATCCATCTTCCTTTTTTATTTATTCCAGATTCTATAAAACTCTTACTTTGCGAGTAAGCAATACACAAGCAGGAGGTAAAAAATGGAAAACCGTATCGATATCTATGCTGCCAGACAGGAAGGTTACTGCCTCAAGAATGATAAGATCGATGATATTCTCTTTGATGAATATGGAGTGAACCGCGGCCTGCGCAACATTCAGGGCGTGGGTGTTCTGACCGGCCTGACCAATATTTCCAAGGTCAATGGCTCCAAGGTGGTAGATGGGAACAAGGTCCCCATGGAGGGCGAACTCTGGTACCGCGGCTACCGCATCCAGTCGCTGGTGCAGCAGATCCGTGAAGAAGGCTTCGGGTTCGAGAAGATCGCCTATCTGCTTTTATTCGGAGAAATGCCCACGGCCGCGCAGCAGGCGGAGTTTTCTGAGGTGCTGCACGGGGCCAGTCATCTGCCCACGAACTTTACCAGGGATGTTATCATGAAGGCGCCGTCCAAGGACATCATGAACTCCATGACGCGCAGTATCCTGACATTGGCTTCCTATGATGAGAATGCCAATGATCTGCGCCTGGACAATGTCATCCGTCAAAGCATCCAGCTCATCGCTATTTTCCCCATGCTGGCGGCGTACAGCTATCATGCCTACAATCATATAGATAACAATCAAAGCATGTATATCCATCGGCCGGATCCGGAGCTTTCCATCGCGGAGAATTTCCTGCGCATGCTGCGGCCGGACAGCCAGTATACCGAGCTGGAGGCCCGGGCGCTGGATATCGCGCTGATCCTGCATATGGAACATGGCGGGGGCAACAATTCTACCTTTACCACCCGCGTCGTCACTTCCTCCGGGTCTGACACCTACTCAGCCATCGCGGCGGCCATGTGCTCCTTGAAGGGGCCTAAGCATGGCGGCGCCAACATCAAGGTCATGCAAATGATGGCGGACTTAAGGCAAAATGTGGAGGATCCGCTGGATGAGGAGCAGATCCGGGCCTATCTGGAAAAGATCCTGGACCGCACGGCATTTGACAAAGCCGGTCTCATCTATGGCATGGGGCACGCCGTTTACTCCCTCAGCGATCCGCGAGAGGTGGTCTTCCGCAACTATGTGGAAGAGCTGGCCAAGGCCAAGGGCCGGGAGCGGGATCTTCAGATCTACGCCAATGTTGAAAAACTGGCGCCGCAGGTCATCGCGGATAAACGTAAGATCTACAAGGGTGTCAGCCCCAATGTGGACTTTTACAGCGGTTTCGTGTATGACATGCTGGGCATTCCCATGGAACTGTACACGCCGTTGTTCGCGGTGGCCCGCATCGTGGGCTGGAGCGCGCATCGCATAGAGGAGCTGGTCGGCAATTCCAAGATCATTCGCCCCGCTTACAAAAGCGTCATGGAAAAGCTGGAAGACTGAAGCTAAAAAGGTTACTGTTCAGGAACTCTGAAAGAAGGTTTATATAGCCTTCTTTCTTTTTTTGTTCTATAATGGAAATTAATAAAAATCCATGCAACGTATCATAAAAACGTCCGTCTATAGAAGTAAAGAACAAAAAAGAGGTCAGCTATGGAAGATGAAGCCATCATTGCTCTGTATTGGGCACGCAAGGAGGAGGCTATCGCGGAAACGGATATAAAATATCATCCGTACTGCAAAACGATCGCCTTCCGCATTTTATCCAACGAGGAGGACTCGGAAGAGTGTGTCAACGACACCTGGCTTAGGGCCTGGAACTCCATTCCACCGGAACGGCCGGGCATTTTCTCTGCTTTTCTGGGCCGCATCACCCGCAATCTCTCGATCGACCGGTACCGCAAAACGCACGCCAAGCGCCGTCAGGCGGATCTGGAAACGGTCGATATCGAACTGAATGACTGTCTGGGCCACTATCACCTGGATGAACAGCTGGAGGACAAGTATATTGCCGGGATCATCAGCGCTTTTCTGAAAGAGCTCGATGAGTTCAGCCGGGTCCTGTTCCTGCGCCGCTACTGGTATCTGGAAAGCATCCATGACATGGCCGAGCGGCTAGACGTCACGGAAAGCAAGGTCAAGTCCAACCTGTTCCGCACGCGCAAAGCCTTGAAAAAACGGCTGATGGAAGAGGGGGTGGCCTTATGAGAGACAATGAACGACTTCTTACCATCATCGGCGAGGTGGATGAGCAGCTGATCTGGGAGGCTGAGCACCTGAAACCGGAAGCCCCGAAGCCGGCCTGGTTCAGACAGCCATGGCTGAGAGCGGCCGCCGCCCTGGTGCTGGTGATCGCCATCGGTCTTAGCGTAAGGGGCATCTTCCCGGAAAGAACGAAGGACAGTTATCAGACCGCGGATGCGGACCGGGGCGAGAGCTCCTCCGAGACAGCAGGCACCACGGAAGAACCTGTTGAAGAAGAGGCGGCGGAAGCCGGAATGGAGGAAGCGGCGGAAGAAGAAGCCCCTGCGGAAGAAGAAGCCGTGGAGGAAGATGTAGAGGAGACGGCCCCGGAGGAGGAAGGATCCTACGCCACAGAAGAGGCGGCTGAGGCAGAAAAATCGGAAGACAAGGCAAACGGAGCTTTTGCGGAAACGCCGGATGAGATCCTTCGCCTGGAAGAAGAGGGCGACACGGTGCGCCTGATCCTGGCCGAAGAGGATGCTAAGATCCTGAAAGCGGAATGGCTGAATGAGCAGACCGGCGCATGGGAAAACCTGACGCTGCAAGAGGGAACCTTTGCACGAACGGAAGCAGGATGGATCCGCGTCACCATCCGTCACAACAATGGAGAACAGGAGGAATACTACAAATACCTCCGCTAAAAAGAAAAGAGGGAGCAACATGAAATATAAGATCTGGGTCATTCTAATGGCCGTGATCCTGGCCATGACGGCCTGCGGCAAAGCGCCGAAGGATGAGAGCACCGGGTCCGAGCCGGTAAAAGAAAAAGAAGAGAGCAAGGACCCGGAAACCAGTGAGCCGGAAGAGACAGAAAAAGAAGTTTCTTCCCCGGCCGCTGACTATCATGAGATCTATGAAAAGATCCAGGAGGCCATGACGTATCAGTACTCCAACGGGCCGTATTATGGGGATTACGCCGTGGAGGAAGACGTGGAGGAAGAGGCGGATGTGGCGACGGAAGAATCCTCCGTCGCAAGTTATGACATACCGAAAGGCGAGGAGGATGTGGCGGAAAGTCCGGAGCATTCCGAGACCAACGTGCAGGTAGAGGGGATCGATGAAGGCGACCTGGTCAAGACGGATGGTAACTACATCTATGTCCTGCACGGGTATGAAGAGGCCGTGATCCTGGAAGCGAAGGGCAAGGACGTAGAAGTCGTAAGCCGCCTTCGCCTGGAAAACTCCATCAAAAAACAATGGTTCAGCGCCATGGAGCTTTACATCACGGGTGATCGCATGGCCATCATCAGCATCAGTGACGGGATGAACAAAGCCGGAGAATATGATGGCACGGAGCGCACCATGGCCCTGCTGTATGACATTTCCGACCGGAGCGAGCCGAAGCTTATGACGACGCTGGAGCAGACGGGACGATATGTGCAGTCCCGCCTGGCAGGTGACCGGCTGTACCTCATTTCCAGTCATCAGCTCTACGAATACTATGTTAATGAGGATGACCCGTCGACCTATGTTCCCCGTTACTATGTCGATGGAGAAGAAATGCTGGTCGAGCCTTCGGACATCCTCTGCCCGCCGGAAGAAGAGGCGGATTGCTACACGGTCATGGGCGTCTATGACCTGACAAAGGGCGAGAACAGCCAGACGCAGGCCTTCCTGGGACGGACGGGCAATATTTACATGAATGAAAACAGTCTGTACCTGACCTACAGCGAGTACAAGGATACCGTGACGGAAACCTACACCGAAGAAGTGTACACGGTGTATAAACATGAAGTCGGCGATGTCACCTATCTGCACCGCTACGCGATCGGTTCCGACGGCAAGCTTTCCTTCGTGGCCGATGGAGAAGTCTTTGGACGGATCTACGGGCAGTTCGCGCTGGATGAGAAGGATGGTTATCTGCGGGTGGTCACCACCGGCGGAAAAGATTCCTACCGGGAATATGTGGATGAAAAGTATGACTTCCACAACACGATCTGGGAAAACTCTCTCTGGGTGGATGACCGGCAGACCAACCGCCTGACCATCCTCAATGAAAACA
Source organism: uncultured Eubacteriales bacterium (assembly GCA_900316145.1). GTDB lineage: Bacteria > Bacillota > Clostridia > Lachnospirales > Bianqueaceae > RUG159. Next base: position 1,056 of record ONBQ01000123.1, on the reverse strand, counting down.
TGGAGGAAACAGGCGCGCTTAAAGGCCTGGCGCCTGGAGAGACGGTCTACTCCGTCCGCTACAACGGAGACTACGCCTACTTCTGCACCTTCCGCCAGGTGGATCCGCTCTTCGTGGTCGATGTGAGTGATCCCGCCGCGCCGAAGCAGCTGGACGCGCTGAAGATCCCCGGCTTTTCCGAATACCTGCATGTCTTCGGCGAAGGGCGCCTCTTCGGCCTGGGCCAGGAAGCGGACGCTTCGACCGGATGGACCGAGGGCCTGAAGCTGACGATGTTCGATACCTCGGATCCGACCAACATCCAGGTGATCACGACCGCGCGTCCGGATGAGTCGTATTCCATCGCGGAGGGCAATCACAAGGCGATCCTGATCGATCCGGAGAAGAACCTGATCGGCTTCCCGACGGGCAGCTCCTATCTGATCTACGGATATACCGATGAGGAAGGCTTCTTCCTGAAAGCCGAGCTGGGCCTGGATTACTGGGGAGAATCACGCGGGCTCTATATCGAAGATTACTTCTACATCGTGGCCGCGGACAGCGTGACCGTGATCGACCTAAAGTCACTGGAAGTAGTAAACACGGTGGGGATCTGACAGCGGGTCCCATTCCGAAAATAAGGGGCTGTGAAAAAAGGCACCTCGTGACACTGCTTGATTTAGAGATAGGTTAAGTCAAGAACCAAGCAGCGCCACACACAGTTAATTATCCCTGCCTATTCTTTCGGTGCTTATCTTAAGCTTCTGGGATCCAGCCGAAACCCTTTCGGCTGGGTCTCAGAAGCGAAAAAACCCTTCAAAGACCCAAAAAGCGAGGAGTTGGGTCTTTGAGGACGAAAATGCTTCTCAAGACCCAATGTTTTGCGCATAGTTTCCACAAAGACAAGAAAGATCCGCTGACAGGAAACACTTATCTTAACAGTGTCCCTTGACGGCGGATCTTTTTTGTTATTTGCCCTTTCGGTTGGGTCTCAGAAGCGAAAAATCTCTTCAAAGACCCAAAAAGCGAGGAGTTGGGTCTTTGAGGACGAAAACGCTTCTCAAGACCCAATGTTTT
>ONBQ01000096.1 GCA_900316145.1 uncultured Eubacteriales bacterium | reverse complement strand
GATGATCAGACCTGAGAACCGGGCCGGCTCTTTGCGGCCGGCCCCGGAAAGGAACGGAGGTGAGGATATTTGTTCACTGTTGTGATCGCTGAAAAGGAGCACCTGGACAGCATTCAGGAAAACATGGTTTTCCTGGAACCCTTTATCGACAAACGCAATGTAGCGTTCTGCGAATGGAAAACAGATGAACAATCTCTGAAGGAATCTGTTCCGAAGCTGGAAGAGACGGTATCCCGACGTGATTCATGGCGAGCCGTTATCGTCTGCAACGAAGATGGTCTGAATCAGAAGAACCCCTTTGACCTGGTCACTTTCAAGGCCCCGGTGCGTACCTTTGACAAAGCCCCCATGGAGGAGCCGGACTCAGAGGAAGTTACGGGCAAGGCCAAAGATATGAATTTGGATCAATTGACAGATGTGGACGGCCGCATCCTGGATGAGAGGCTGAACCGCTATCTGAGAGAGCTGAGAAAGGCCAAATTCGCTGCCTTTGAACAGGCGGTCCGCAATCCGCTTACCAGACTGGTTACCTATCTGTGCCAACCGCCGATGGTCACGAAAGGCATCAACCGCGCTTCGGAAGATCCGGAGTTCAACGAGTATCTGGAAGAGAACAATAAAAAGCAGGAACTGCGCATGCAGATCCTCAACGGCGAACGGATCAACTTCACCCTGCCGGCCGATGTATACTGTGTCGCGAAACGTACCTACGAAAACGCGATGTACGATATCCCGACGGCATGGGTCCCGCATGAAGACCTGCATTATTCCAGATTCTTTGATCAAAATCTGTATTTCACCAGGATGCGGTACTTTGTATTCGACATCCTGCCCAAGAACCACAACAACTATCCGTTTGATTATATCCGCTTCTTATACGCTTTGTTGATCCTTGCGAACAACGAGACGCCAAATGGCGCGCTTCGCCCGGAACGCGTGTACAATCTTCAATGTGAAAACGATGAGGACGCGCTGGACAAGCTGCTTTCCGCCTATATCGCGAAAATGAACGCGACCACGGGCGATCTGGAAAGCCGCATCCGCGACCGGGAAAAGAAGCAGAAAGAGCGTTTGAGCGACAAAGAGGCCAACTCGATCTTCTGCGCGAACGTAGCCGTGCCGGTATCCTATGACAGGGAGATCGATCCCAAAGGACTGCTGGCGGATACGAAGGCTTACAAATTGTCAGAAGACTGCCCGACTGATGAACACGGCGTGTGGAAGGGACAGCTGCAAAACTCCCAGAAAACGCTGAAGCTTTTGCTTAAGCAGCCCAGACGCGCGGTCAAGAAGGCTTCGGTCGATATGCATCTGATGAACGAAGCCAATCTGGATAAAGCCCTCCTGCTCAACGAATTCCAGGTCGAGGATCTGGAAGAGCACATCGCGCAGGAAGAGCTGAAAATGGTCAATACGGATACGGTCAGCCTGATCGATATGTCAGAGTATGACCGCAGAATGCAAAAGGAAGATGAGAAGATCTGCAAGAAGATCGAAACGCGCATGACGAAAAAGATCACAGTGATCACCGGCGCGGTGGTCATACTGTTGTATCTGCTGGGTTTCGCGCCGCTGGTCTTTAAGAATCTGAAGGTGAACCGCAACATGATCGGCGCGCTGAGCGTGACCGGCGTAGCGTTGGGGCTCCTCATTCTGACGATCCTGATCACGCTTCTATTCCTGAGAAAGTCCATGCGTAAGACCGTGGGCGGATTCAACGATGTCATGTATGGCATCAAGGGGGAACTGGACCAGTCTTTGGCACAGTATTCCCGTTACTTAAGCAGCGCCTGCAATGTAATGCGCGGGTATTCTGTCCTGAATTACCGCCTGTCGACAGAAGATGCCGGCACGACGGAGGTCCGCATCCTGCGCAAGCATATCATGGATATTCAGAAGCGTAAGGCGGAGATCCAGGATATCTTCGGACGATTCATTACCGGCAAGTATGACTTGACGGGAGCCGAACAAGAAGGATATAACCTGGAATTCTACCGCGCGACCGATTATGAATTCCCGCTGCCCTATAAAGAAAGCGACGCTCGGACCATCGAGTTTATCGAAAACGGCAATTATATTTCCGTGCCGGTAAGCTTCGTAAGATCTTTGAAAGTACAGAGGGAGGAACTCTATGACTGAAATCATGCGATATCTGCGTTACCTCCTGGCACTGGTACCTTTCATACTGTTCGTCCTTTTAAACCATAAAGCGAATCTGAAAAAGCCGGTCCGCAGCCGCCAGCTGCTGATGCCGGTGTTCGCTTTGATCTATTGCATCCTGATCCTGGTCTTCCTGACCCGGATCAATGGCTGGATCACTTCCTTCCTGTTCTGGATCCCCGGATTCCTGGCCCGTGCGGCCAGGTGGCTTGGTTCTCTTTGGGACGGAAGACTGGCGGCTGTGGCTGACCTGATCCGGCGTCTGGCGGCCTTCATCGAAACCTTCGTGATGCGGCGCACGGACTTAAGCTTTATTCTGTTCTTTATCGAGAATACGGCTTTCCTGCTGGTCCACATCATTCTGAAAAAGATCATACTGGTCTTCCTGAAGCGCATCTGCAAACCTGGAAAACAGCTGTATGAGAAGGTGGCAGGTCTGTTCTATGACCACGATGAAGGAATGGAGGACTGGTACATCCGCAATCATTTCGGACAGGCCAGGACTTTCCTGAAATCCGCGTATTACGCGACAGCCGTCATCACCATCATCGCGGGTCTGATCTCCTTCAGACTGTACCGCGCGGGATGGCTGTCCAACCTGTTTTTCCCGGTATTCGGGATCATCATCATCGGTGAAGTCTACTTCTTCCTGGATGGCCTGACCCGTCAGGAGATGGAGCAGGAGTTTGAAGAAGAGAAGACCGAAGCCGGTGAGGGGATTGAGCTCAGACGCTTGCGTGATGTCTTGCGCAGGCTCTTCAGCGACAAACTGACGGCGGAGGATACCACGGTCTCAGCCGGTATGGACCGCGTTAAGAGCAATGACGAGATGCTGTCCGAGTTCGAAGAGAGCGAAGACCGCAAGCTGGAAACCTATGGCCGGTTCATGCGTCTCAAGTCACAAAGAGGACTGGAGCTCGATCAGAATTATCTGCTCTCGGGCCGCGATCTTCTGGAAGGCAAGAGCATTCTGTTCAACAACCCCTTCTATTATGATCTGATCCCCTACATTTTCTATCCGATGAACCATGTGCTGCTCACGCATCATAAGATCCTGATCATCCTGGGACGGCATGAAACGGAAGAAGACGCCATGCAGTGGTGCCAGGAAGGTCTGACGGATGTGACCAACGTCCCGGATCTTTGGAACATCGGCATTCTCAATGAGAATGAACAGAAGAATCTGCATGTCGGTATCGTGACACGCTCCAGCGTGCATGATCTGAAACTGCATGAGGCGAACAAGGAGTTCTTCGCGCAGGTCGGTTTTGTGATCCTGATGGAGCCCTCCCGCCTGATCACGACGGCTCAGGTCGGTCTGAATTCTCTGGTGCGGTATTGCCGCGAAGGCGGGCAGCCTGTCACATATTGTTCTATGGACAAGAACTGTGACGGTCTGCTGGACGCGCTGTCTCACATCCTGATGACCAGCCTGACAGAGGTCGCCGCGACCAATCGTCATGATGGAGTCTCTTCCTACATGCTGTGGTCTCCGGACACGGATTACCTGCAGCACCGCATGCTTCCGCATATCTCCCGCTATCTGGGCGTCGGTACGGAAATGGCCTTCGTTGGCCTGAAGAATCAGGTAAACCGGGCTGACTGGTACGGCGGAGACGCTTTCCCGGTCGTCGATATGCACTGGATCTCCAGACAGTATTACTATGATCTGCTGAAGTATGCCAACCGGCCTACCGTTCAGGAAGGTATGGACCAGTATTTCCATACGACTCCGAACCTTTGGAACGCGAAGGCGGAAGAGGATCATTACATGATCGTTGAGGATGAAGCCTTCAACATGTTCGAGGTGCGCAGAGATTTCGCTACACGTGCCAAGAAACAGGGCTTTGTCAATGTTATCTCTTCTGATTATCTGCTGCGTGACTACATGGCGGACAACAACGGGATCTTCTGCACAGACCCGAAGGCCATCCCCTATATCGTAGCGGATTACGCTCATACCGAGCGCAATGTCGTACTGCGTCTGTGCCTGCGCATGAGCGTAGATGACGTGCCGGAAGAGGATATTCTCCGGGAACTGCTGCTGATCGGCGTGAATACACAGGATCCGACAG
>ONBQ01000090.1 GCA_900316145.1 uncultured Eubacteriales bacterium | reverse complement strand
TTATTGTTCCATCGTCTTGGACAAGACCTTCAACATGTTTACGACATCCGGATTGCTGAGAAGTTTCACCAGTTTTTCCGGGTTCATTTCTTCCGATGCTTCCTCAGTTTTCTTTTCTTTCTTACCTTTCGATTTCCCATCCGATCCCGGTTCCGAGCCATGTCCGGCATAGAAGGCCTTCTCGATCAGCTGCGCATTGGTGCGCCGGTTTTCATCCAGGATATGAGAATACTGATCCGTCACCATCGAGGCCTGTGCGTGGCCGGAATCGCCCTGTACTGCCTTGATATCGCCGCCGGTCAGCTTCAGCTTGTAGGTAATACTGGAGTGGCGCAGACTGTGAAATACTACCGGAGGCAGATTGTTTTCCTCAATCAGTTCCTTCATGGCTTTACGGATGATCGAACTTTCCGTGGGCATTCCAAGATCCGTTGCGATAACCAGGTTGAAATCCATGTAATCGCCGCCCATTGCTTTCTTGGTTGCTTCCTGCTCCATCTTCCACGCCACCAGCATTTCAGCCACCGTTTTCGGGAGAAACACTTTGCGAACGCTGCTTTCGGTCTTCGGCTTTTTCAAAACCAGCGTCGTATTGTTATGAAGGCCCTGTTCAGGGAAGTTAAAGAGGATATCCTTGGAATCCAGCGTGTTCATGGTGTCTTTCTTCACCCGCTGGAGCTCTTTGGTGATAAATATATAAGCCGTTCCAGCAGCGATACTTTCTTCCGAAACGTCAACGCAGTCCCAGGTCAAACCCAGCAGTTCTCCGATCCGCAAGGAGCAGGAGAAAGCAAGATTCAGGCTCAGCCGCAGTCGAGGATCAGTGCAGCACTCGATGGCTTTGAAGAGCGTCGGCGCGTCCCAAATCTCTCGAGCCTTGGCCTCATGCTTGGGAAGCGTTGCATAATGAGCCGGATTTTTTTCGACAAGATCCCATTTCTCTGCCTGAGCCAATGCACTCCGCAGAAGGTTGTGCACCTTCCTGATAGTAGCCGTGGTGACAAAGGACTCTTCCTTGGAGTATTTCTTGTTGTTCTTCTTTTTAACAGCCGGTGTTTTCAGAAGAACCTGATAATACTTCTCCAATGCAAGGGATGTGATCTCATTGAGCTTCATCTTTCCGATGATCGGCTTGATATAGTTGTTGATCAAGCCCAGATTGCTGGTATATGCGGAGATAGACCACTTTCTTTTTCCGTACAGCTCGACATATTCATCAAGGAGTTCCCTGAGTGTGCTGCACTTCGGGATGGTGAAGGTTCCGGCCATCTGGCTGTATTCGATCTCCATCTTCCGTTTCTTTGCCTCCTCCATTGTGCGGCAGGTTTCCCATTTCTGATGCTTCTTCCCCTTAGCATCAACGTAGGTGTACACCACGCAGAACCGCTTCTTACGCGGAACAATACTTGCCATCTTCTGATTCCTCCTTTGCAATGGTCTGAAGATCCGTAAATCTTACAAGCAATTTTCTTCCGGTTTTCTTTGCGCCAAGCTGATCACTTTCAATCAGGTGATAGACCTGTCTGCGATTCAATCCGAGGAAATCTGCCGCGTCATCGACGGATATAAAATCCTTGTAGACTGGTTTACCGTCGTCTTGTTCATGCTGCATTGATTCAATGGCGTCAGTCTCAGCAGCGTTTTGCTCTGAAAGCAGCCTATATTCGTCCTGATAGGCGTACCATTTCTCAAAGCTGCGTTTAGTGATTCTCGGTCTCTCGGCAACGCGGATCATTTCCAAATGATCCCGTTCTTTGTAATACAGCGCCCACGCCATCCTTCGATCCAGACCGAGCAGCCGCCCCATTTCCGGAACGGTCATGGACGTTTCCAGCGTCGCTTGGTCCCGCTCCCTGTCTTCGGTATTGTGGTAGTGATCCTGCGTTTCATACCAATGATCGAATATGGCCTTGGGCACCCTTAGCTTCTGTGCGACCATCATCATCGGTAGTTTATGCCGTTCGATCAGCTCTCGCGCTGTATCGTCCGACACGGCGAGCATAGCGCGAATCTCCGCTACCGAATAAAACTGCGTCTGCAGGGCCGATCCTGGAGGATTACCGTCTACTTTCCGGTATCGATCCTGATGCTCGTACCACCCTTCAAAACTGGCT
>ONBQ01000091.1 GCA_900316145.1 uncultured Eubacteriales bacterium | reverse complement strand
CGTACCGGCCGTCTTCTTCGATGAGGTCCACATAGGCGCCTTCCGCTTCAAAGCCGTGCTTCTCGTGCTTGGAGACGTTGGCGCCGTCGAAGTACGCATTGCCGTCGACCCAGGCGGGCAGATGACCGAAGTGATACTGGGCAAGTTCGCCCATGTTCGGCTCCTCGTCCATCTTGAAGTTGGCGATCCATTCTTCATAGCTGGGGAAGATGTCGAAGCAAGCAGTACCGGAGGCCTCATAGTCAGGCGCTTCCGCCGTCTTTTCCGGATCGGTGATCGGGTACTTCTGAACGAAGATATTGTTGTAGATGCGGTCATCGCCATGCAGGATGGTCATGAAGCCGGCGACCTCCGTGCGGTGACGGATGTGATACGGGGTGTAACGAGGCTCGCGCTGGCCGTTGACGATGGAATCCACGCCGGAGTTGATCAGACCGAAGGATCCGCAGGCCAGGTTGTGCACGAAGGCCTGTCCCTCGGACGGCATGACGTAGGAGACCTTGGACAGCAGCACGTTGTTATCGACCAGTGTCGGGCCATGGCCAACTTCCACGAAGACATCACAGTTGAACATGGCGCCTAAGGCGTGTCCAATGCCTTCCGGCTTCATGTTGTCGTGCATCAGGTTCTGGGAGATGCGGGCACCCTGCGCCTGCCAGTCCAGCCATACGCCCATGATGCAGTTATGGATGTGGTTGCGGCGGATAGTGACGTCGATCGCGGCATGCAGTTTGATGCCAGCGGTCTCCGCGCCGCCCAGCTGCTGGGAATTGCAGACGTGGTGGATATGACAATCCTCGATGGTGGAGAAGACACCGCCCATACGGCCGACGATACCGGTCTGCTCGCAGTGGTGGATCTCGCAGCGGCGGATCAGGTGGCTGCCTACTTTCTCCTTCAGCCAGCCGTGATACTGACCGCGGCAGACCGCGTCACGCTCCATCTGCGTGGGGCTCTTGACATGCTTGGTGTAGAAATACATGTCATTTTCCGGATCACGATACTTGCCCAGGGAGATACCGCAGCAGCGGCTGCACCAGACCTTGCAGTCCTCGATGATCCAGCCTTTAGACCAGTGGGGGCCGATCAGACCGTCCTGATAGGCGGCCGGCGGAGCCCAGGTGGTAGCGCCTTTATTGATATCAAAACCGCGGACAGTGATGTAATCGATGCCGTTTTCCTCCGGCATGAAGCAGTTGCGGCGCACGAAGATCTCGACCTTTTCCTGGTTAGGGTCCTTGCCCTGGAAGTTCGCATAGAAGACGGTATCATCGCCGTCCTGCTCGCAATACCACTTGTAAGTGGATTCCTCCTGGCTCCAGGCGCAGGGGTCAGCCTCTCCGGCGAGACATTCGTCCAGGGTCACGGTCTCGTACATCATCAGATCATTCAGGACGACGGAACCGGTGTGGCGCACGGTGGGAGCAAAGTACCAGTCGCCGCAGACCATGGTGGTATAGGGATTGTAGTCGCCGAAAACACCGTTGTTGACGCGGGCCGTCCAGACATTTCCCTCATAGGGAGCCCATCCGGTCAGTTCTTCCGCGCCGGTGATGACAGCCCCAAACGGCTCCTCAGAAACATAGGTGATACGGGCGTCCTCGGTACCCGCATAGCGCGGATGGACGGCTTCCCGATAGATACCGGGAGCTACGCTGACCGTATCACCCGGACGGGCGATCTGAGCCGCTTCGTTGATGGAACGGAAGGGCTGCTCTTTGGTGCCGCAGCCGTCACAGACAGCGTTGATATTGACATAGATGGTCATGCGATACGTTCCTCCTTTTTAAGGATACTTTTGTCTTTCATCTTATCATATAACGAGAAAAAGTCAAATAAAAAGGGCGTATATGCCCTTTTTGCTTCTGCACCAGTGAGAGACGCGTTGCCTGAAGTGGTGTGTTATTTCAAACTCTCTTCTTCTTTTTTTCCTTTGAGACGCGACGGATGTTCCAAATGATGATGTAGATGATCAGGATCCCGAGCACCAGACCGATCAAAGCCATCCAGCTTCCGAACATGGAGTAGTAACCCATTGAATTGCTGCCCTCCATGAAGATGGGATCTAAGATCGCCCACTGAATAATACCCAGCTTCGCGTCTTTGATGCGATGGGAGGAAGCCCACTTGATCAGGCGCCAGCGAAGAGACAGTGGGAAGCGCGTTTTGGTGTAGGTCTCGCTTCCTATGGTGATCGAGTCCGGATCCGATCCTTCGTAGGGCAGGTAAGTATCGCCGATGATCAGCATATCATCCTGAAGAGTGTAGGGGATCACGCTGATCTGGTCATCTTCTACTACGTAGATCAACTGACTGTCACATGCGAGAAGGGTCTGTTGATCCTGAGAACGGAAAGCTCCTTTAATGATCTGTTTTTTGCTGCATCCGGTCAGGCTGAGCACAAGGATCGCTAAAAGCATGACCGATAAGACACGAGCACGTTTGTTTTTCATAAAAATCTCCTCCCTCGTAACTTCTTAAGATAGTTCTTAATTGCTCATATTATAAAAGAAAATGGGAGAGAACGCAATTAACTTTGCGCTAATATTTGGAGTGATACATAAAAAACCGCCTTGCGGCGGTTTTTGCGGCCCGAACAGGGGATCAATCTTTTTTGGAACACTCTTCTTCGATCTGCTCCTGGCCCCAGTCCCGAAGGGCGATGAGGGCGGGCAGAAGGGACTTGCCCTTGCAGCTTAAAGTATATTCCACCTTGGGCGGTATGCAGTCATACTGCAGACGGTTGATCAGACCATGGTGCTCCAGCTCATCTAACGCCTTGGACAGCATGGCGTCCGTAAGACCATCCAGGCTGCGGCGGATCTCGCAAAAGCGGAGCGGCCGGTCCTGCCAGGCCAGCTGCCAGAGGATGGGGATCTTCCATTTCTGCCCGATCACGGAGACTACGTACATGATGGGACAAACGCCTTCTCCCTCACGGATCTGCTCAAGGAGCTGCTGATATTTTTCTTCACACGTCATCTGAAAAAAACCTCACTATGAAAAAGAATAGTACTTGCAAAAATAATTGTAGTATGCTATTATAATAAACCGAAGTGCAACTTTTTGCAAGCATTATTTTTTAAAGGAGTTTTACACATGAAGAAGATCATTGCTATTCTTATGGCTGTTATGATGTTCGTTGGACTTACTGCCTGCTCCGCCAAGGCTCCGGCCAAGGAAGAGAGCACCAGTGAAACCTCTGCGGAATCCTCCGCGGAAGAAACGGCGGAAGAATCGGAAGAGCCTGCTCAGGAAGAGGGCGAGAAGGACCTGCTGGCGCAGATCCAGGAGCGCGGCAAGCTTATCATCGCGACGGAAGGTGCATGGGCTCCGTGGACCTATCATGATGAGAATGATGAACTGGTCGGCCTGGATGTAGAGATCGGCAAGCTCATTGCGGAAGGACTGGGCGTAGAGGCTGAATTCGCTGAAACCAACTGGGAAGCCATCCTGTCCGGCGTTTCCAGCGGCCGTTTCGATATCGCCTGCAACGGCGTCGGCTATTCCGAAGAGCGTGCCAAGAGCTATCGTTTCTCTGATCCGTATGTCTATGACCGCACCGTTCTGGTCGTTCGTGAGGACAACGAGGACATCAAAACCTTTGAGGATCTTAAAGGCAAGACCTCTACCAACTCTCCGAACAGCCTGTACGCGCAGATGACCGAGGAGTACGGCGCCACTGTTACCTATGTTGATACCTTAAGCGAGACCCTGTCCATGGTCATCGATGGCCGTGTGGATGCCACCGTCAATGCGGAAGTTTCCGTCAACGACTACATGAAAGAGCATCCGGACGCGCCGCTGAAGGTCGTTGCCAAGAGTGCCGGCGCACCGATCGCATTCCCGGTCCGCCTGGGCGATGACACCGAGACTCTTATCAATGAAGTCAACCGCATTCTGGAAGAGGCCCGTCAGGATGGCCGCCTGGCTGAGATCAGCATGAAATACTTCGGCCTGGACCTGACCACTCCGGAATGATCAACTGAAATATCGTATTTTGATCTAGTAAAGGAAACGCTATGAACGAGCATATCTGGGAAATACTGACAGATGCCTTCCCTAAGCTGTTGGGCTATGGCGTGCGCGTGACCATTCCGCTCATGCTTCTGTCTTTCGCCCTGGCGCTGGTCATCTCCATTCTCGTGGCTTTGGTCCAGTACGCCAACATCAAGGGACTTCGGCTCATCTGCCGCTTTTATATCTGGGTCGTGCGCGGTACGCCGCTTCTGGTCCAGCTCTATCTCATTTTCTATGGCCTGCCCAAGATGGGCATCGTGCTGGATGCCTTCCCATGCGCAGTCATGGTCATGGGCCTCAATGAGGCCGCCTATATGGCCGAAACCGTGCGCGGCGCCCTGGAGTCCGTCTCCAAGGGGCAGGTGGAAGCGGGCCGATGCATCGGCTTGAATTATCTGCAGATCATGCGTCACATCGTATTGCCCCAGGCATTTCGCGTAGCGTTTCCGGCTTTGTCCAACTCCATGATCTCCATGACCAAGGAGACCTCTCTGGCCGCCACCATCACCGTTATGGAAATGTTCCGCCAGGCACAGGTCATCAATGGCCGTGTGTATCAGCCGCTGGCCCTGTATACTTTGGTCGCGCTGATCTACCTGGCCTTCTGCACCATCCTGACCGCCGGTCAGCACTGGGGTGAGAAGAAGCTGGGCAGCTATGGCCAGACCAGCCGTCAGGAGAGCCTCTTCTCCCGGTTGTTCGGAAGGAGGAAAGCGGTATGATGCTGCAAGCCAAAAACGTACACAAATCCTTCGACGGAAAAGAGATCTTAAAGGGCATCAGCCTGGATGTCGAGAAGGGCGATGTCGTTGCCATCCTGGGACCGTCCGGAAGCGGCAAGACCACCTTCCTGCGGTGCCTGAACTTCCTGGAAAGGGCAGATCAGGGACAGCTCATTTTCGATGGCGATGTCATAGACCTGCACAACGCCAGCAAGAAAAAGATCGCGCACACGCGCAAAAAGACAGCCTTTGTATTCCAGAACTACAACCTGTTCCAGAACAAAACAGTCCTGCAGAATGTGATGCTGGGTCTGACCAGCGCCCGCGGCTTTGACAAAAAAGTAGCCCAGGCCAAAGCCATCAAAGCCTTGGAAAAGGTAGGCATGGCAGACCGCTTGGACAGCTACCCTATCCAGCTTTCCGGCGGGCAGCAGCAGCGCGTGGCGATCGCCCGCGGCCTGGCCACGGATCCTGAGATCATCTACTTTGATGAACCCACCAGCGCCCTGGATCCCGAACTGATCGGAGAAGTTCTGTCCGTTATGCGGCAGCTGGCCAATGAGGGCATGACCATGCTGGTCGTCACTCATGAAATGGAGTTCGCCCGCAATGTATCCCACAAGGTGCTGTTCCTGGAAGACGGCAAGGTCATCGAATCCGGTCCGACCAAGGATTTCTTTGAAAACCCGACGTCCGACCGCGCAAGAGAATTCGTAAAGAAGATCCTCAGTACCCATGAGGGCACACAGGAGTGAATCTGACCAGAGATCAGGGATGAGAAACAATTTAGACACGTGCTGGCGATGAATAAATTCTTCCCGGCACGTGTTTTTCTGACTCCCCACTTGCTGTAAGCAAAATACTGTTCCTCAGCAGGTGGCGGAGTCTTTTTTTTGGCTGGAGGAAAGGCCTGAACAGGGTTTTTTGCAGAAAAAGTATCACAAATGAAGAGAAAAATACCTGCTGAAGGATGGGATCTCCATCCCCAGCAGGTATTTGCCGAAAGAATATACTGCCTGTAAGGATCCATGATGATCCTCAGCAGGTGCGTTTTTAAAATTCACTTGCTGAGAAAGGTAAAACAAGAATTCAGCAAGTATCGAACCGGCGGATCAAGGTCTTAAATGACCTTATGCTCCGTCCACTTTCCGCTCTTCCAGCGGAAAATGTCCAAAGCGGCCTTGATGCACCAATCCAGACCCATGGCCAGTGCGATGCCGATGACGCCCATGTTCAGCCAAAGCCCCAGCACGAAGGACAGGATGGTGCGGCAGACGACCGTAGCGAACAGCGAAGCCCACATCGTGAACTTGACGTCGCCGGCGGCGCGCAGACCGGAGGACAGCGGGGCGGAGAAGGGCTGGACGAACCCGGCGAAGCAGTTATGGATGATGACGATGACCCAGATCAGGTGCTTCGTCTCCGATGTGACACTGTAAAGCGGCAGGATCAGCGGGACGATGGCCAGGACCAGCGCGTTCCACAGAACGGCCAGTACCAGCGACAGGCGGGTCAGCTTATGCATGTACCAGTCCGCGGCTTCCACATCGCCGGCGCCTATGCATTGCCCGATGACCGTGATAAAGATGGGGTTCATGGACATGCACATGCACGCGGCCAGTGACCACAAGGTCTGACCGATGCCGTTGGCTGCGATCTGCGAAGTGCCAAAGGTAGCGATCAGGGAACCCAGGACGACCTTGACCAGCTGGAATAAAGTATTTTCGATGGCGTTTGGAACGGCCACGTTCAGGATACGCTTACGCATGTCTTTGCTGGATTTAAGCGCAAGACGCGGGACAAAGGTGACAGCCTGCCGCTTGTTGAGACACAGCACCGTCATGACGATAGCCGCGAAATACCAGGCAATCGTAGTCGGCCAGGCGACGCCGGCGGCACCGGCGTGCAGGACGAAGATACCGATGGCGTTGCCGATGACGTTCAGCAGGTTCATGGCGATGGACACATACATGGTGGTGCGGGTCTTGCCCATGGAGCGGTACAGCGCCGCCCCGGCGTTATAGATGGCGTTGGCCGGGAAGGACAACGCCACGATCCACAGATAGGTCTCGCAGGCGCTCATGACGTCCGGATCGACCTTCGGGTAGAGCAGGGACAGGATCGTGTTGCCAAGGCCCAGTACGATGACCATACAGACAAGGGCAACGATCGTAGCCAGACGATAGATCTGGGAAGCGGAGAGGTCCGCATTCTCCTTATCCCGGGACCCGATGTACTGCGATACGACCACAGCGCCGCCGGTTGCGACTGCGGTGAACAGGTAGATGAAGATCGTATAGATCATGGTATCCAGCGAGACGCCGGAGACAGTGGCTTCACCGGCATAGCTGACCATCATGGTATCAGCGATGCCCACGATCATCTGCAGAAGCTGCTCGATCAAAAGCGGAATGATCATGGCGCGCAGCATGGTGTTGGAGAAGCTCTGTCGTTCTGGATCCAAGGCTTTTCTGGGTTCTATCAATTTAGCTAACATATGGGACCTCCCCTTTTTTGCTGATCCTTAGTATATCAAGAAAAGAAAAAAGAAACAATTCGGATTATTGTCAAAATAGATAAGTTATACTTATCGATTCTATGTTTTTGCTTGACGTTGTCTCTCGTACGGGTTATAGTTATAGAAGCGAAGAAGCGGTATCCATCACGAAAAGGAATATCGCGAATGGTTTGTAAGAAAGCGAGGGGAAATAAATGTTGCTGCGACAGATCCTGTACTTTCAGACCGTCGTGGATCAGATGAGTTTTTCCAAAGCGGCGGAGCAATGTCACATTTCACAGTCCGCCATCTCACAGCAAGTGCGGGCATTAGAAGAAGAACTGGGCGTTACCCTGATGGATCGTCATAACCGTACTTTTTCTCTGACACCGGCAGGAGCGCATTTCTACAATAAAAGCCTGGTACTTGCGGCGGACCTGGAGCGTCTCAGACGAGAGACAAGGCGCATCGCCCAGGGAGAACAGGCAAAACTTTCGGTCGGATACTTACGAAGTTACGGCGGCTCACAGTTTCAGGACGCGGTGGCGGCCTTTTCGCGTCAGTATCCTGATGTACAGATGCAGATCATGGACGGGAATCATGAGGAACTGTATTACGCGCTGCTTTCCGGTGAGGTCGATCTGATCCTGAGCGATCAGCGTCGGAAATTCAACGAAGCATATGGCAACCTGGAACTGGCCAGGGTACAGAGCTACGTCGAGATCCCGGCTCATGATCCGCTGGCAAGACTTAACGCTATCGAACCATCCGATCTGCAGCACATGACGTGCGTTTTGATCGCGGCTGAGGATCAACAGGAAACGGAGCGGGAATATTATTTTAATATTATGGGCTTCCACGGAGACTTTCTCTTTGTGGGCAGCCTGCAGGAAGGACGCCTTTTGGTCGCTTCCGGCCGTGGGTTTATGCCGGTCGAAGGAATTCGTGAAAATGTCTACTATGACAGCTCTATCTGCCGTATTCCGCTGGTCCATAAGGACAGACCGGTCCTGCGCAACTACTGCGCTTTCTGGGATCCGAACAACGCGGGATACTATGTTGAAGAATTCGCGAGGATGCTGAAGAAGGAGTTCGAACAATGAAAGAGCGTTTTACAGCAGAAGAAACGGAAAGAGCCATCGCGATCCTCCATCGTGTCATGGAGGACTCTGGCAAGCCTTGGGTGGAACCCGATGTTTACAGCTCACTGAGTGACATCGAGCAGGCAGCCGCCAGGCTGCGCCTGATCTACCCGGCCATACCGAAGACTCCTTATCGTTCGAATTACGCCAGGCTTTGGCAAAGCATCGAGGAAGGGCGCTATGAGGGGATCCGCGTGGCAGATGGCCTGGATTATGAAAAGGCCTATGCCTGTGGGTTTCCGCCGCGCGTCAGCTCCTATCTGGAGCGTTGGATGACGTACCGGATCAAGAATGAACTGGGACTGGCGCTTGCGGAGGGGTGGAAAGGAAGATAAAAAATAGGGGCTGTGAAGGATGGGACAGCATTTTCAATTTATATCAGGTAGGAGTCCTCTGCTTTACCCGATGTGATTTGAAGACCTGATCTCACCCGGTAAATGTTTCCTGTCTTTACGGAAACTATTAGCAAAACATTGGGTCTTGAGAAGCGTTTTCGTCCTCAAAGACCCAACTCCTCGCTTTTTG
>ONBQ01000094.1 GCA_900316145.1 uncultured Eubacteriales bacterium | reverse complement strand
TGTCCAGCATTTCATCTTGAATGGAATACCTATTATATCATATAAGAGAGTCGCTTTCCAATGAAAAAACGGTTTCCGCTGAAACCGTTTTTAGTCGTTTTCTCAGGAAACCGCTTTTTTCTTCCCGGGAAGCTGCGATACAACGATCGCCAGGAACATCAGTCCGCTTCCGATGAATTCTTTCGTGTTGAGCATCTGCCCCAGGACCACCCATCCGGCCAGCAGAGAGAAGACCGATTCCATGCTCATCGCAAGAGAAGCGATGGCCGGATCCGCGTCTTTTTCAGCAATGATCTGCAAGGTGTAGGCAACGCCGCAGGAGAGGACGCCTGCGTAAAGGATCGACTGCCAGGCGCTTAAGATGTCCTTCAGGATCGGCGTCTCAACAAGGAACGCGATCACCAGCGAGATCAGACCCGTTACCAGGAACTGGGAAGCCGACAGCCTGAGGTTGTCCACCTTCGGGGCGTAATGGCTGATGGCCAGGATCTGGATAGCAAACATGAAGGCGGCGCCGAGCATCAGCAAGTCGCCCTTTTGGATCGTAAAGTCTTCTGTGATGCAGAGAAAATACAGTCCGACGACCGCCACCAGGATGCAGATCCAGATGCGCAGGCCGGCTTTTTTATGCAGAAAAATGTTGAGCACCGGCACCAGCACGATGTACATCGCGGTGATGAATCCGGCTTTTCCAACGGTGGTGTATACAAGGCCGACCTGCTGAAACGTCGTGGCGGCAAACAGAGCGATGCCGCAGATCAGGGAGGCCATCAGGAAGGTCTTCTTCTCCTCCTTCGTGACCGGTTTTTGTGATGACAGGCCTTTTTTCTTCTTCCAGTGGTCGATGAACAGGATGCAGGGGATCAGGACCAGGGTCCCGACCAGGCATCGGACCGCGTTGAAGGTGAAGGGGCCGACATAATCCATGCCGACGCTTTGGGCTACAAAGGCGCTGCCCCAGATCAGGGATCCGAAGAGGAGCAGCAGGGTGCTGCGAAGTTGTGTTTTATTCAATACGTTCTGTTCCTTTCCTGAATGTCTTATGAAAAAGCGCTGTCCTGTAAGGCGTCCAGGATCCCATCGGCGACAGCCTGCGCGATCTGGTCCATCGCCTTATCATAGAGGCGGTTGTCCTGTTCATTGGTCACAAAGCCAAGTTCCACGATGCAGCTGGCCATGGTGGAAGCCCGGTTGATCCAGTAATTGGCCGACTCATTGCCGGATGTTCCCAGCCGGAGCCCGCGCTGCGTATCCAAGGTTCCGGTCTCATTCAACCGGGCCAGGATCGCGTTTCCCAGAATCACCGCGTTCGATGGCTGCGCGTTGTGGATCCAGACCTCCGCCCCGCCCACTGTCGTATCTTCCGCGGAGTTGCGGTGGATCGAGACCAGGGCGTTGGCGCCGGCATTATTGGCGATCTGTACACGCTCTTCGAGTTCGAGGAACGTGTCATCCTCGCGGGTCAGGAGCACGGAACACCCTTGTGCCTCCAGGCATTTGGCGATCTTTAAGGTCATGGCCAACGTATCCGCCGCCTCCGTACGGTCACCGGATATGGCCCCGGGATCTTTGCCCCCATGACCGGCATCCAGGCAGACCAGGAACCCGTCTCCCCTTGTGCCCTGGGTCGGCGTATATACGGACGCGGAGCGCATCGTGTTTCCTGCTTCCTTAGTGGCTTTAGACCAGGGGTGGGTCAGGATCAGTGCCAGGATGGCCAAAAAGCCCAGCCCTCCCAGGATCGAAAGTCCCCAGATCATTCGACGTCTGCGGACTTTTTTTGTTCTGCGTTTCTTTTTCATAAGGATCCCCTTTTCCTTATCATATCTTTGTATAGTTTCTCATGATCTCCTGCAGACGGTAAACATCCAGACAGCCTTGAAAACGCGGCTCGTTGTCCCGGATCAGCTGTTTCAGACCGTTGCTTTCCTGCGTCGGGTCTTCTCCCTTGAGGGCCGCCAGGCAGGCTTCCAGATACCGCTCGCAGTATTCGGAATGATACCTGAGCCTATTCAGAAACTTCTCCGTCACTGGGTGCTCGCTGTGCATGTCCCGGATCGCAGGTGCTTCTTTTCGGACCAGCGCCAGCGCTTCTTCATAACGCGGTACCAGATCCTCCCGGACCCTTGGCCCTTTTCCGTTGAACCAGTCCATGCTGGTAAGCTGAGACAGTTTCTCTAAATACAGTGTCACTTGTGCCGCGTGCTCACCATAGGCCGCGGAAAAATACTCATCCTCCAGATCAGCGAAGGAAAACGGCGGCTGTGTCAGTGTCATGCCCATCACATAATCAGGCAGAAAGTTCGGGAATCCGGCTCTCAGTTCCTGACAGGCGATCATCCCGTTCAGCCCCAGGCTTTTCAGCGCATAGACATCCTCGTTGATCTGCCGCGAGATGGCCGTGTAACCGGGATCCCCGTAATGGGCCCGTCCCAGGTGATAGTCATAGACGAACGCGTCGCCAGAGAAGACCTTTTGCCACTCCTTCAGGAACGCGATATTCTCCTCCACCTTGACCGGCAGCTGGATATGGTTGAGTTTGAAAGCCGGAACCTCCGGGATGTGCGTGACCTGGCGATAACCGCTCTCAAAGCTTCGGCTGATCGGCGCGAACATCATTACGAACCGGTCCGGATTCCGGAACCGGATCTTCGGCGCCCACAGAAGCTCCAGATACAGCAGAAATACCAGCTTCGTATCAAGGCCCGCTTCCGTAAGACGCTGATCGACCTCGTTCAGCATCTTCACATAGTGATCCACCGGGCGTGCCTTGCGGCAGGCCTCGCATTCACAATGATTGTTGCAATCATCTGCCAGCCAGATATGCAGATACCGGACCTCCGGATGCGTCTTGGCATAGGTGACGACTTCTTGCGCAAAACGGTCCCGGACCTTCGGGTCCGACATGCACAGGTTGGTATTGAGCGGAATGCCGCCAAACAAGCCTCGCTTGCCGTTCACGAGGGCGGTCATCGCCTCCGCTTCCGGGCTTAAACTGTCTTTTTCCCGGTCCCAGCCTTCCGCCTGCGTGCCCAGCACGGCGTCGGTCCATCCATGGCCCACGCGGTGCTGCAAAAGGCCTCGCTTACCCATCTCCTGATCGATCTTGCGAAGCACGGCTTCCGCGTCAAACGCTTCCCGGGGCAGCTGTGGATTGCCGATATGGCTGTACCAGCGGTTCAGGAATGTTTCAGGCGTGCGGAACTGCACAAAAAAGCTGTTCATTCCGATCTTGGGAAGCCAGTCGATCACATCCAGGATACTTTCCGCGCTGTCCGCCCCTTCGATGCAGATGCCGCGATGGTGATATCCGGGCTTGATATCCACGTGCATCACCAAAGTCCTGGGATCATAGCAAAGCTTCTGCTCTTCGATCTCTTTAGGCGCTTTTTGGCGCACGCCGGGGATCTCGACCTTGCCGGGTAGCGGAAACCACTCATGATCCGGTCCCGGTCCAAGATAGCGCACGCCCAGCTCATAGAAGAAGCGGTAGACGCCCATCAGAAAGCTCCGTTCATTGGACGCTGTGATCGTGGCCCCTTCCGGCCCGCTTACGATCGTGTAATGATCCTCCTCAGAGGGATCTTCCGGAATAAATTGCATGGGAAAGGCGGAGAGGCCCATCCGAGCCGCCAGTCTCCGCCATTCTTCTTCGTAAAATCTCATAACAGGAACCTTTCGATCGCTTCCTTGCAGCCGTCATGATCATTATCCGCAACGATCACGTCCGCTGCGCGTTTAACGTTCTCATTGGCATTGCCCATCGCTATGGCCAGACCCGCGGTCTTAAGCAGCGCCAGATCATTGTCCGCATCACCTACAGCAATGGTCTGCTCCGGATCGATGTCCAGGATCCGGCAAAGGGCCAGCAGCGCATCTCCTTTGGACACGCCTTTGGGGCTGAATTCAATGGAGGTGACCTCGGAATAGACCTTTTCCAGCATCAGGTCCTTAGCCCTTAATAATGTCCTCTCTCTGGCTTCGGTATCGGTATGATAGAGGTTGATCTTCTCGACCTCGTCCCGGTGCTCCATAAGCCAGGCCCGGATATCCTCCACGCGCGTGGCAGCCGTGCTGAACAGCGGGAAGAAGTATCCCAGCTGATAATGATCCATCCGGTACAGATCCTCTTCCTGGATCAGCATCCTTCCGCCGGACATGGTCTGGACCATGACATCTTCCTGTCGGGACAAGGCCAGGATCGCTTCTACCTCAGGCCCTGTTAAGGGGCTTCGTTCCAGGATCTTTTCCTCTTTGAAATCATACAGGACGCCGCCGCTTTCCAGGATCCCGTAGCGCACCGGACCCAGCACGCTTTCATATTCTGTGAGCTCATTCCGGGACCGTCCGGTCGCCAGGATCACGATCTTGCCGGCCTCGGACGCTTTTTGGATCGCCTGCGCCGTGCCATCGGAGATCTTTTTGGCCGTATTCAGGAGCGTCCCGTCCATGTCAAAGGCGATCAGTTTCCTCATGACATGGCCGCTCCCAGCAGATTTCTCAGCACGCGGGTCAGGCGGGTCGTGCCGGAATCCGACAACTGATACATCAGGATCATGATCAGCTTCTCCTTCGGCGCGTTGAAGAAGTAAGTGCCCAGCCATCCGTCCCAGCCGTACTCCCCTTCAAAGCCTTCATAGACTGCTTCTCCGGGATCCGTCAGGACGCGCATCAGATTGCCATAGCTGTAGCCGGCCAGGTTGGGCCAGGTCTGCTCCAGATAGGGCTGCTGCTGCGGGGTCAGATGATGCGTGGTCATATACTCCACCGTTTTCGGAGCCAAAATGCGCACGCCCTTATATACGCCGCCATTCATGAGCATCATGGCAAAACGACGGTAATCATCGATCGTCGAAGCCAGGCCGGCGCCGCCCGCCTCGTAACGCGGCGGCTGGTCCATACCGTGCTGGATCGTTAAGTGATCATGGTCATATTCTTCCGGCACGCGGCCATTGACATAGACCTTGGCCAGCCGGTACTGCTTGCTTCCGGGCACCCAGAAGTCGGTATCGATCATGTGCAGGGGTTCAAAGATCTCCTTGCGCAGGAATTCTCCAAAGCGCATGCCGGAGACCACCTCGATCACGGCTCCCAGCACATCGGCAGAAGTGCCATACATGAACTTTTCACCTGGATGGAACATAAGCAGGTTTCTGCCCAGACGATTGGCCATCTCGACCGTTCCGATCTCCTGATCGGTATGCAGCTTCGTGTTGGCCTCATCAAAAACTGCCTGCGCCTGCTGCTCCGGAACGGAAGGACCGCCGCCATAGGGCAGGCCTGACGTCATGGACAACAGATCGCGGATCTCCATGGGCCGACGGACCGGTTCCGGCCCCTCCGGCGTCCATACCTTCTGATCCTTGAACCCTTCCAGATACTTGCTTACCGGGTCCATCAGCTCGATCTGGCCCCGTTCCATCAGGATCATCGCGGCCGCGGCGGTAATGGGTTTAGTCTGGGAATACAGGCGGAAGATCGTACCGCGCCGCACGGGCGTGCCGTTCTGCACATCGGCCATACCTTCCTCACAGTAGAACTGTTCCTCTCCATCCTTGAGGACGAGCAGGTTGGCGCCGGCGATGAACTTCTCATCCACCGCCTGGCGCACTGCTTCCTGCATAAGCTTTAACTTCTCGATATTCATGATCCTACCTCTTTGGATGCTTTATCGTTTGATCTCGATGACCTCATGGATGCGGATCTTCGGCAGACGGATCACTCCGTTTTCATCCGCTTCCAGTATTTTTTCTTCCGGATAGACCAGGCGGGCTTCCTGAATGCCTCCCTGGATCTTCAGGCATCCTGCCTCGATGACCGGCGGCTCGCCATTGATCTTTTCCGCCAGCTGGCTGAGCACATGCACGATGAGCGTATCGCCCCGGTCATAGACCGCGTAGCCCACCGCTTCCGGATTCTCTGTCAGAAGCCGGATCGACGGCTCGGGAATGAGCTTTTCGATGGCGCCGTTAAAGATATTCTGCATCAGATTCAGGCCTTGGCCCACACCGCGGAACAGATCGAAGCAGAAGTACAGGGTCCCATCCCCCTCCACAACGGCCGGATGCGGGGTATCTGCCATTTCAGGAGGCGGGCACCACCAGTTGACCCAGGTCGTCTCGGTCAGTTCCACCGCCGGGCGACGCACGATGCCCAGCACTTTGCCTTCGGCCTGCACGCCGATCTGCACCGGTCCCATAGGCGGGAAGGTCTCCGGAACATGCTTCCACAAAGCATCTTCTTCCATGCGGATATAGCCGCCCCAAGGCGCTTCCTTGTAGCGGTCCAGGTCTTTCTCATAATGGCAGGCCGTGATCTCCGGAATCGCGAAATCAGCCCGGTGGGTGCCATCCGCCTCATACAGACCGCACTCCGAATCCGCGATCACTTTTCCGCCCTGTGCCTTATAGGCAAGCAGCGCGTCTCTTAGTTCGTCAGAGATGCTGTAGGTGCCGGCCAGGATGACCAGCTTATGCTTGCACAGCTCTTCCAGCGTAGCCTCCTGCTCCGGAAGCACACGCCAGCTGTACTTGGACCCGTCCAGAAGGGTCATCGCGCCAAGAATGGCTTCCCGGTGCGCGTCAGACCGTTTGCACCGGCCAATGGAATACATGACGACATCCGTGCCGGAGCGCGCGCGGGAAGAACGGTCGCTCTGGATGATGGCCACATCCGCGTGGGGCGTACGGTCCGTCAGATAGGATTCAAACTTCTGGATCTCGGCATAGGCCTTGCCCACTTTTTTCGCTTCGGTATGCTCCAGCGTTCCATCCACGTGCTGGGAACCGCTGTACATGAAGCAGCGGCAGCCCTGCGCCGCGATCTGCGCGGCGGCCAGTTCATACACCGCGTCGGGACGATAGTTGTATACTTCGGACACATCACCCGGGCCAAGCTGCGGATACTGGCCCTTAGCCGTATCACGGGAATAGGCGGCGGACAGCCAGTTGCCGGCCCAGGGCTCGGTAAACTGATAGTCCAGCATGTCGCGGATCTTCTTCGGATACAGGGCCGCAAAGTTGATGGTGACTTTGATATCCGGATCGACCGCTTTAACCGTGTTCATGACATCGGCCAGCATGCGCTGCGCCTGATTCTCCAGGAACAGGTTCACGTCACGCCCCTTCTCGCCGAAATCAAAGGTAACGACTTCATTTTCCGGATCGGCCTGGACCACAGGCAGATCATAGCCGAATTCTTCTTTAAAGCGGACCTTGCAGGCATCGCAATAGCACAGCGTCTTGCCAAAGATATCCAGGAACAGGCTGTCCGGATGATACCAGGAGACCACTTCCTTCAGCTGCCCAAGGACATATTCCCGGTAACCGGTCTCATAGCAGGGCATGCCCCACTTGGCCAGACGCCCTTTCAGCCGCACTTCGCGGCCAGACGCGTCCCGCGTGGCCCATTCCGGATGCTGGGTCGGGGCCAGGGTATCGTACTCCAGACAATAATAAGCATTGAACTCGATCCCTGACTTTTTCAGGATCCGGCTCACTGCGTCGATATAATCGATCTTCAGTCCCGGATGCTTGGTGCCGATCTTCGTATCATAGTAGCTGTAGCCCCAATGGTCCTTGGTGTAGATCATGAGGTTGTTGATCCCCGCCTCCTGATAGAAGCGCGCGTACTCTTCCGGGTCCAGGTGATCAAAGGTCACCGTGGGCGGCGCAGGTGAATGATGGTCGATCAGGTACCCGCGGAACGAAGTCTTGTACTTGTCTGACATAGGTGTTTCTCCTTGCTATAGATGTATTTTTTTACAAAACCAATCTGCCAACCAGTAATACTTTTCCCAGGAAACGGGATCCCTTAAAGGGCAGACCCACCAGATCATCCGGATGGATATAGACATCGATCCCGGAGCCCATGACATCCAGTTCCAGATGCCACACCCACTCCTCCGTTTCCGGATTGAAGGCTTTGTCAACGTCCGTGATCGTGCCCAGCACCTGGTACACGCCGCTGATGATATCCTCCATGGGCATGAAGAATCCTTCGATCACCGAGAAGACATCCTCCCGCTTCATGCGCTCCGCGATCTCCAGGTCCTGCTCTCCCAGCTCCTGCTCCATTTCACGCATGGCCTCGGCATCACCGGAGCGCATCTTCTCCAGCATATCCTGACGCCATTTTTCTTCTTCCTTGTAGGCCTTTTCATCCTCCTCGGTGCGTTCGATCCCAAGGATGATCTTTCCTTCCACCGAAAGGGCGGAAAACTGGACGCCGGCCCGCTCTCCGCTTTGCGGAAGGGGCAGATTCATCATCAGCCCGGTGCGCTCCATGCGCACGCCCATGGGACCTCCCGCATCCTCATCCTCGCCAAAGGCGACCAGATGCGAATCCTCCAGGCCAAGCTCCCAGTTCAGGATGTGGGTGAAGGAGCCGGGTCTGACGCAGGGCAATGCCGAGTAGATGCGCATCACGCCCCCTTCCTCCGGGCAGGCCTTCATGACCAGGCGGAAGGGCCCCATCTGATGCACATATTCCAGATGCGTACGCTCGCCCGAAGGCCATTTGAACGGGACCGGCCGGTCCTCCTTGCGCCGGACATACGCGCTCATCCAGTCATTGATGGCTTTGCTTCCGGTATATTTGCTCATGCCGATAGCGGCTAAATATCGTAACAATGATTTCCTCCCATTTGAGGCGCCTCAGCGCTTTATTTCCTCCGTGTCTTTTACCACGACAAAGGCGCTGGCAACGCGGTCTCCCGCCGCAGCTTTCACTTCAAACACACCGACACGGTCCGGCGCGGTATACATGCCGTAGCTGTCGATGGTGCCCGCGTCTTCCCCCTCGACGGACCAGGTCACGGTCTCATCCATGCCCTCCGGCAAGTGGCACACGAACATGAATTTGCGATTCTTCCCGATAAAGCCGGGCACCGCGTCGATATAGAGATCCGGCGAGGACGGAGTCTCTTCCTGCGCCTCCGGAAGCACTGCCGCCGGCGGCTTAGCGAACGAAGTCTTCCGGACCGCCCGCCAGCACACCTCTACGCTCTCCTGCTCGGTGTCTTCCAAAAGGCACAGGCCGATACGAAAAGAAGACCTGGCCGGATCCAGCAGCGCGCCGATCTCCGCGCGCACCGGTTCCTCCGTATAGTCACAGTCCGCAAATGGCAGGCTGCTGCCGAAAATGATCTTCTGATCCGGCTGCACCAGGGCCGTCTCGATCCACAATTCGCCCTCTTCCGGCATCAGCACGACCGGTTCGGAATAATAGCACCAGCCGGCTTCTCCGCCCGGCTGTAATGAGATCTTTACTATGCCTCCGGTTTCCATATCCAATTCCTCCAAACGCCTTCTAAAGACGTATCTTTCCTTGATCAGTCTGTCTATATACTATAACTTTTTTCCTCTCTGATTGCAAGATTTACTTCTTTACTTAAAAGCGAACTGTGGTATAATAAAACTAATTCTTATCGCAGGAGGGAAACTATGAAAGATTTTACGATCGTCCGCAAGGGATTTGATACAACAGAGGTCGATTCTTACATCGTTGATCTGGAAAACACACTGGAGAAAAAAGAGAAAGAACTGCAGGAGTACCGCAGCAAGGAAAGCGCCATCAACCGCTCTGTGATCGACGCTCAGATCATGGCGGATTCCATCCTTGCCAAGGCCAAGGAAGATGCCGCCCACATCCGCGCGGATGTTACCGCTGAGCTGGGTGAGCTTCGCAAGGAAGCCATGACGCTGCGCACCAACCTTACGCAGTTCCAGGAATCCTATAACCGCCTGCTGCGCCGCTATCTCTATACCGGACATTGTGAAGATATGACCCAGATCTTTGACCGTCTCGAAAAAGTCATGGGCGAGCTGGGCT
Organism: uncultured Eubacteriales bacterium; assembly: GCA_900316145.1. GTDB lineage: Bacteria > Bacillota > Clostridia > Lachnospirales > Bianqueaceae > RUG159. The sequence goes on along the minus strand of ONBQ01000094.1, from coordinate 14,506 downwards.
ATAAAGAGGGCGAGGTTCCTCCGCTGCCTGAGGTACAGAGCGAGCCGCAGGAAGATGCGTCTGACCGTGTCTTAAGCGAGACCCAGAAGCTCAATCTTCACGCCATCAAAGAGGCGGATGAAAAATACAATCTGGATGAGATCAGCAACGCGCTTATCGATTCCAAGCTCTGAGGTCCTGTTCCATGACCATATTCTCTACCGTATGCTGCATTTTGTTCCTGTTCCTGCTGGTCCGCAATATCAACGGGCGTATCGAGTATAAGGAGTACGCAAGCGGCAAGCATGGCGAGGTCCTGTATGTCATGAAGGATGAGCGCAAGTCGATCATCGTTTACCGCGTCATAGGCCTTCTTGTCATCATCGCAACCATCGTGCTTTTCATCCTGAACATCACCAAGTATGAAAGCTTCCTGAATATCGATGGCATGCAGCCCGCCGCTCTGGTCATCGGGCTCTCCGTCCTTGTTTTCGCTCCGTATTCCACCCATCTGTGGGTCATGACACAGGACGGGATCTTTGTCTACAACAATGGTTCTTTCATCCCCTGGTCTGAACTGATCACTTCCGGTGTGCAGACACGCCGCAAGGTCACCTATATCACCGTCCAGATCAAAAAAGAAAAGGGTGAGTTCCTGAAACAGCCGTTCCAGTTTCTGGCCGTCAAGGAAGAAGATGCCGAGCGTTTAAGCAGTCTGATCCGCGAGTTCATCCATGCTATCGACAAGATGAAGATGCTCAAGCACATCAAGGATGAAAAGGCGGAAATGAAGGCCAAAAAGAAGAGAACCTGGTATTGAGCTTGAGTCCCATGTCTGAGAATAAAAACCGAACCCATTTAAAACGCAAGATGCGCCAGCTGCTGCCCTATGGCCTGTGGGGCGCCATTCTGATCGCTTTCGGACTGATCTTCTATCAGTACGTCAAAGACGTGAAGTTTCAGGGCATCCCGGGGCTTTTAGGGGTGTTTGAGCCCATCATCATCGGCTTTGTCATCACCTTTTTCATGGCGCCTTTCGTTTCCGCTGTTGAAAAGAGACTTTATCAGCTGCAGCACTGGATCCGCACCACCAAGAAAAAGATCCCGGTGCCCAAGAAGATCCGTCAAGCTACCAGTCCTCATTTCGGGCTGCTCCGGGCTTTGTCCATGATCATAGGCTATGTCATCGTCATTGGCATCCTGGTCATCGCCATCGTTTACGTCATCCCGCAGCTGGTCAATTCTCTCTCGACCATCATTACGTTGGCTACCGAGTTCGTGACCGATCTCATCGGCCGTATCGAAAAGCTGTCTGACCGGTGGGACAACCTGCCGCTGTCCCAGTATATCAACACGGATGACCTGGCCAATGTCGTCAATTCCCAGTTGGGCAACCTGACCACCTGGGTACAGCGTCTGCTTGGCAATCTGGTCCCGCAGCTCTATTCTCTCATCATCTCGATCGCAAGCAGCGTGGCCAAAGTCATCATCGGCCTCATCATTTCCATCTACGTGGTGGCGGATCGGGAGCGCATGCTGCGCGGTCTGAAAAAGATCGTCTATTCTCTCTTCAGCAAGCGCAACGCCATGCTGCTCATGAACATCGGCACCGAAACGTCCCAGATCTTCAAGTTCTTTTTCCTGGGCAAGATCGTGGATTCCCTGATCATCGGTATTTTGTGCTACATCCTGATGCTCATCCTCCGGCTGGACTACCCGCTGCTGATCGCGGTCATCGTTGGTGTGACCAACGTCATCCCCACCTTCGGTCCTTTCATTGGCGCGGTGCCCTCCGCGTTGATCCTGCTCATGAGCTCTCCGATGCAGACCCTGGTCTTCATCATTATGATCCTCATCCTGCAGCAGTTCGATGGCAACATCCTGGGCCCGTACATCCTTGGCGGCAGCCTGGGCATCAAGCCCTTCTGGATCATCTTCTCCGTCACCGTCGGCGGCGGACTGTTCGGGATCCCCGGCATGCTGTTCGGCGTACCGGTCTTTGCCGCGCTCTACACCTTGCTGAGCCGTTTCTTCGACCATCGCATGGAGCGTACGGACCTGAATGGAGCGGATCTGGATGCTTTGGAGAATGAACGTCATACTTTCTCCCATCCCATCATCGCTTCTCTCGAAGAATCCGAACAGAACAACCAGAGCATGTCCCAGCGGCTGCTCGCTATCTTCCATAAGAAGCCTAAAAAGACAAACAAAAAATAGCAGGTATGTCATCATACCTGCTATTCCTTATTATTCCTCTACCTCGATCAGGCCTTCGATCTTATCGATCAGCTGCTGCTTCGGCACCGCGCCAATGATCTGATCGGCGACCTCGCCATTCTTGAAGAACATGATGGCCGGGATGCTCATGATGCGGTACTGGGAAGCCAGATTCATGTTCTCATCCACGTTGACCTTGCCAACCTTAAGCGCTCCGGTATATTCCTCCGCCAGCTGCTCAACGATGGGGCTGATCATTTTGCAGGGGCCGCACCAATCCGCGTAAAAGTCGACCATTACAGGAATCGCTGACTCCAGAACTTCCTTCTGGAAATTTTCCTCATTGAAAATGTTTGCCATAATTCTTAAACTCCTTTCTTATATGAAAACTAAAATTTAAAACAAATGCCTTGCAAATTGCATTGCATGCAATTCATTTAGGATTATACCACACTTCAGGAGCAAAATCAATATATGAATCGTATTTATCGTTCAAATCTTTACATCCGGCTGATGATGATCGTGCTGGTCAGCGGCGCGTTCCTTTTAAGCCTTTTATTTGCCGCCTGGCCGGATGCTCCGCATTGGATCAAGTCCCTGACGCAGTATGTACTGCTCTTTGGGCTTCCCTCTTTCTTGTTTATGAGGTGGTTCCATCTGGACTTATCTTCCATCGGAGCGCGCCTTCCGAAGAGGCCGGTCCTCATGGCCATGCTGGCTGTTCCTTTTGCTTTTCTGATCCAGCCGCCCCTCATGCTGATCTCCGCTGTCATGGAGCGATTTTTCCCCAATCCGGTGGCCGTCTCCATGACGTCCATCCTGGCGGATCCCCTGCCTCTGGCTTTGCTGGGGACAGCCATTCTGCCCGCTGTCTTTGAGGAGTGGGTCTGCCGGGGCATTTACTTGTGCGGTTACCGGGACCGGCATCCATTGCTTGCCGCCTTCTTCTCCGCACTGGTCTTCGCGATGATCCACCTCAATCTGCACCAGTTTCTGTATGCCTTCTGTTTCGGCTTTGTTATTGCGCTGGCCTGCGTCTATACCGGGTCTCTGCTGTTTCCGGTGCTGGTCCACGCCATCGTCAACGGGACCCAGATCCTGACTGCTTATTACGATCTGGCCCTTTTTCCTGACAAGACAGGCTCTCTGGCTTTGGTCAGTCTTATATGTCTGGTTCCGATCCTCGGCATCCTGCTCCTGCTTCGGGGCAAACAGGAAAAGCCCAATTACGATACATCGCTGGATCTTCGGTCCATGCTGCCGCTGGCGCAGGCCTTTCTTATCTTTCTGCTGATGGTCCTTCTGCTCCGCTGAAGACCGCCGTCAGCTTGTTGATCTTTTTCCCCTGTTCAGAGAACTGGATCTCATATTCGGTCATCACATCGCCTTCCTGTTGGGGGCAGGCGTGCCAGTCATTCGTGACCAGTTTCAGATCCCAGCCGCCTGATCTCAGGCTTTCCACCGACCACGCGAACAACGTATCATTATCAGTCTTGAAGTGCAATTCTCCGCCTGGCTTCAACCATCTTGCATATAAAGGCAGGAACCGGTCTGAAGTCAGGCGTCTTTTTGCGTGACGGTCTTTTGGCCACGGGTCGCTGAAGTTCAGATAGATGCGGTCCAGCTCTCCATCCGCGAAGGCTTCATCCAGGTCCAGCGCGTCGCTTCGGATCAGCCGCAGGTTGGCGGGTATATTCTCATCCTCTTCATTGTTCATGATGGCCCGGGCCAGGATCGTAGAAAACTTTTCCACGCCTAAAAGCAGCATATCCGCATGGAGCTTTGCCATTTCGCGTACAAACCGCCCCTTTCCGCAGCCGATCTCCAGCGCCAGCGCCTTTGCCTCTGGGCACAAAGTCCTCCACTGACCGCGCATCGCCTCAGGATCCCGCACCAGAAGGCGCGACGCCGCGAGGATGTTCTCCGTGTTGCTCAGGTATCGTATTCTCATTGCAAACCTCCACGATCTATGATATAAATTAAGTATAATATAGTTCAAAACTTTGTTTATCATAGCACATTTTGGAAAGGAAATCATCATGTACTGCACAAAATGCGGTTCTTTTATCCCTGAAGGCACGAAATTCTGTCCGGTCTGCGGAACACCGGTCGAAACCGAGACTCCGGTTACCGATGTGGCGGCTCCGAAAAAATTCCCGATCCTGGCCATCATCCTTCCCGTCGTGATCCTGCTGGCGGCGGGCATCATGGCACTGGTCATTCAAAGCTCCCGCTCCTCCAAAGCCCGGGACGGATCCCAGGAAGCCTCTTATTCGGAATCCAGCGCGCCTGAATCTTCCACACAGGAAAACTCCCACAATGTTCCGTCCCGTTCTGACGAAACTTCCGATCAGGGGGATGCTTCGGCGGAATCCGCCCAGGAAGCAGCGGAAGCGTCTGAAGCGCCGGCTGCGGAAGAATCCGCCCAGGAGGTCGTCGCGAAGGCGCCGGCCGTGCTGGAGCTTGTCACCACGGACGTCAGTGAATACCCGATCATCAAGGCCTACATCCGCGTGGAAGATGCCGAGACCGGCGAGTCCATAGACGGCCTGACCGCGGAGGACTTTACCATCGAAGAGAAGGTCGAGGGCGGCAAATATGTGGCCCGCGAGGTCAAGAAAGTCGAGCAGCTGAACGGCAATCAAGGCCTCAACATCGCTCTTGTCGCGGATAAGAGTGATTCCATCTATGATGAGGACATGGCCAAGATCAAGAAGGTCATGATCGAATTCGTCCAAAGCCTCAACTATTCGGCCGGAGACAAGGCCGAGGTCCTGGCCTTTGACTCCATCGTCCAGCAGATGGCCTACTTCACCAATGATTCGGCCTTGCTGGAAAACGGCATCAACAACATGTCCACGGACGGACGCACCGCTCTTTACAACGCGATCCACGACGGCATCAACCACGCTACCCTGCAAGGCGGAGCCCGCTGCGTCATCGCCTTCACCGATGGCATCGACAACGAAAGCACCTACACGCCGGAGGAGATCGTCAACTATTCGCTGAAGAACCAGGTCCCCGTCTACATCATCGGCGTCGGCCCGGAGGTGGATGAATATGTCCTGCGCGACATCGCGGAGCGCACCGGCGGCCGCTACTGGTTCATCGACGACTTGTATGACCTGTCCGAGATCTTCAATGAGATCTACGCTCAGCAGATGGAAGTTTACGTCGTGGAATATGAGAGCGACGGCTCCGCCAGCGCGGAAGCTGCCCGCGAACTGACCATCAAGGTCGACAGCGACACCTGCACTGGCGAGGTCTCCGTCAGCTTCACTCCGACTTCGGCCGTAAAGGAAACGAAGCATGAATCCCGTTATGAGCTGATCAAGGGCTCCTACACCTGGGAAGAAGCCTCTCAGCTGTGTCAGGAGATGGGCGGCCACCTGGCCACCATCACCTCCGCGGATGAAAACGCACAGCTGGCTAAGATGTCGGAGGACGCGGGTCTTAAGTATGTCTGGATCGGAGGCTACACCTCCTATGACTCAAACGGCAATGTCTTTGGTCACTGGGTCACGGGCGAAGAATTCTCCTATGAGAACTGGTCCAAGGACGAACCCTCCCGCTATGATAAGGGTGATAACGAACCCGAATGGTATTTAATGCTTTGGAACATTCCGGAGCTGGGCGGCTGGACATGGAACGACCAGCGCAACGACCCGGTCTCCTATGTCGCGAAAATGGCTGAAACGATGGGATTCATCTGTGAATATGAAGAATAAAAAGAAACACCGCAACTACACGCTGTCCCTGCTGCTGATCCTGATCACCCTGCTTATAGCAGGCGGAGTCACGGTCTGGGCCTTGCGCAACGGAAACAAACCGGCCGCTCCGGCGGACGTATTCTCCGATGAGACCACATCGGAAGCATCAGAAGAAAGCTCTTCTCCGGAATCCGAAGAAGAGCAAAGCACGGAGCCTTCCGAAACCTCTGACTCTTCGGAAGAGACTTCAGAAGAATCCTCCGAAGAAGAATCCGAACCTGAGCCCGAACCCACCATGGCTGAAACTATGTTAAGCGAAATGACTTTACGCGAAAAACTTTGCCAGTTGATCATCGTGATGCCGCACCAGATCACCGGCGTCAGCAACCAGACCCAGGCCGGTGAGACTTCCCGCCAGGCTCTGGAAAACTACCCCGTGTGCGGCTTCATTGAAGACGCCACCAACATGGTCAGCCAGGACCAGGTCACGCAGATGAACGAAAACCTGCAGTCCTACAGCAAGATCCCCCTGCTCATCACCCTGGATGAGGAAGGCGGCCGGGTTGCCCGCCTCATGGCCAACTGCGGTACCACCTGGTTCAACTCCATGCTGTCCTACAAAGACCAAGGCCCTGAAGTGGCCCGCTCCAACGCCGCCACCATCGCCTCCGACATCCTCTCCTGCGGCTTCAACATTGACCTGGCCCCCGTCGCAGACGTCTGGTCCAACCCGGAAAACTCCGTCATCGGCGACCGTGCCTACAGTGACGACTTTGACCAGGCCGCGGAGCTGGTAGCCGCCGCGGTCCAAGGCTTCCATGACGGCGGCACCGCCTGCACCATCAAGCACTTCCCCGGCCACGGTGACACCTCTGCGGACAGCCACTTAGGCGCCGTCTACGTCTACAAATCTCTGGAAGATATCAAGGCCAACGAGCTTAAGCCCTTCAAGGCCGGCATCGAAGCCGGGGCTGACTGCGTCATGATCGGACACCTGATCATCACCGATGTTGAGGACACGCCCGCCCTCTTCTCCCACACCCTCGTCACCGACCTGCTGCGCGGCGAGCTGGGCTTCGACGGCGTCATCATGACGGACTCCCTGCAGATGCAGGCCATGTCCGACTATTACTCCAGCGGCGAAGTGGCCGTCATGGCTCTTCAGGCCGGCGTAGACATCCTCCTGTGCCCCATGGACCTGGATGAGACGCTTTCTTCCCTGGAAGCCGCCATCGATTCCGGCGAGCTTACTGAAGAGCGCATCGATGAAAGCGTGCTGCGCATCCTGAGTCTGAAAGAGAAGCTGGGGTTGCTGGGATAACTTGCTTTTGATCTTTGAGACTTGCTTTTGCAAGTCTTTTTTTGAGGGCGACTGGCAATCTTTATCCCATCTTTCCGTTTGCCAGTCTTTTTTTCAGCGCAACTGGCAAACGGCCCTCATCCCTCCTATTTGCAAGTCATTTTCGTGGTGGTTCAGGCTTCATTCGGCCGTTTCTCGTCTTTTCCCTTCTAAGTTCATCCTAAAAACTATAAAAAGCGACTGGCAAATCAGAAGACCTTCTTCTGTTTGCAAGTCGCCTTTTCAAAATGACTGGCATTTCTTCATTAATTATCTTTCATGCCAGTCTCTCCCGCAAAATGACTGGCATTCCAACCTTCGCTTCTGCCTCAGCATGTCCCCAGCACTTCGTACGTCCGTTCAAACTCCCGCCGCTCCACGAAATTAAAGTGGATATCCATGATGCGTCCTTCTGCATCGCGCTCAATGTCATACATCAAAAGCGCCGAGTCCTTTGGCGAGGACAAATGCGTGTTCCACAGGCACGCATTGAAATAGCGCTCCGGCTGGTCGGGTTTAAGGATAAGTCCTTTCTTCTGGATCAGAAACTCCACCTCTTCACACATCGGCTCGTCTGAAAACCAGGCCAGGAGCGGCTTCGATGCCTGGCGATACCAATCGCCCTCCAGGTGTGCATGCTGCTCCTCGAACCGCTCTTTCGTGTTGGGATATGGCGCGCCGTAGCTGTCGACCTTAAAATAATCCCCCGCGTGGGCGATCTCGCCCTTACCGTTGACCGATTCGGTGGAGAAAAGTTCATAAACTCCATCAACATGACGGACGATCTTTCCAGAAGCGATCAAGGCCTTTTCCTTCTCGCTCCCCGTGCCAAGCTGCCACGCCTGAAGCTTCACGACTTTTTTCTGTACTGTGCGCATGATGACTGGTCCCCTTCTTGGTTTCTTGTTCCAGTATAGCGGATGAAAGGGGATTTGTCTATCAATACGCTATTCCGCTTCTAGCAATTCTTCCCAATACTCCGCCATCCCACCGGGTTTTCCATAAAACGCCGTTGGATGACTGCGTACAAAGTTACTTCTGTCATAGGTTATCATAACATATGAAGTCTTTTCCATTGTGTCATAATCCAGCCGAAAATAGATATAGGGCCAGTCCGCGCTTTTCGACATTTTCCACTCATCTTCAAAAATGTTCTTTTCATCCGGGATTCGGGTGGTCTGCACGGGCTTTCCATAAAGGCGCACCAGTTCATCAAACGCTTTCTGGATCATCTGCTGCTCTTCCGGTTTCGGCCAATGATCGAACTCGATCCGTTCATCAAAACTGCAAAAAGTATAAGAATTGGCATTTTTTTCAGCGCCGAATATCAGATACAAAGTGTATTGTAATCCAAACTTTTCTTCGCTCATCGGGCCATAGGCTTCCTTAAGGATCCCCGTCATATCTCCCCCACTCATTCGCTGCGGTGTAAGGCCGATCCGTTCCAGCCCATCTATGACCTGATCCCGATCCGCATCCAGATGATCTTCCAGGTGATACCCTGCTTCCGTCTGTTCGATCGTGACCGGAACCTTTATACATCCTGTCAGCAGAAATACCACTACCAGGATCGCCCATATCTTTTTCATTGTGCCACCTCCTGCAGCATCACACGGGAGATGTATTCTTCTTCCTTCACTTCCTGGATCAGGCGACCGTTGTTGCGCTCAGCCGCTATGCGGATGTTCTGTACGCCGTAACCATGTTCATCCTTGTTTGTTTTACTGGTCTGCCCGTCCGGATCAGCCGAGCCCGGAACGATGCTGTTGCGGCAGATGATGACCGTAACTCCCCCTTTCTGATCGATGGAAAAGCGGATCCATCGTTTTTCCGGATCTTCGATCTTTTCACAGGCTTCAACGGCATTATCCAGCTGATTGGCGATAATGGCGCATATATCAGCCGGGGATGCCTGGATCTTCTTTGGCAAAGTGATGTTCTGCTGATAATCGATATTCTTTTCTTTGATGAGATTTAGTTTGCTACCAAGGACAGCGTCAACATAGGGGTCGCCACTGCTGGATACCGCGCCGGGCAATGTTTCCTGCCGAAGCAGGTCATCGATGTAAGCATGGACCTCTTGTTCTCCCATGACCCGCATCGCTTTCAAATGATTCCGAAAGTCATGACGGCTGCGCCGCAGCTCTTCATTCTTCTCCGCAACGATGCGATAACCCTCGCCTACCGTCTCGTTGGTCCTGGCCAATAGTGTGTTGGTCAGGACCGCTTCCTTTCGCAGCCGGATGTTGAGAAGGCCTATGATCATCATGACCACGGCCGCAAACATGAAAAGATAGGACCACATCACCATCAGTACCATTTGGTACACCCAAAAATAGGACATCATATCTTTCAGAAAAACATGAGCTGCTATGCAGATGACCAGCATGAACGCCGCCAGAAACCATTGCGTGCGGGGCTCGATCTCGCGAATACGGCGGAAGATCGCCCGGCGAAAGACGATCAGTAGCACTTCACATGCCATGTATCCTCCATAAAGGATCAATATGGTTTTATGATTCATAGACAGGATCAGCGCATTATACTTTTCTATCAGGTACCGATTGAAAGCGCCGGCCACAAAAAACCGGACCGTGTAATGCACTACGAACAAGGCAAAAACAGCTGTTATCGCAGCCAAAGCACAGACGGCAGGCTTATCCTTGCATAGTATGATCGTGCCGGCAGAAAACAGCAGCAGCTGCAGGATCAGCTGGTGGGTCGGGATCTCGGTCCAGACTCTCAGGTAAAAGCTGACCGCTGTATAGATCACGGCAAATACGAGGCCTCCCCATATCGGTTTTCTCCAGCGGGGCCGAGCAATGGTACCGAAGGCCGCGGCTGCCGCCAGTCCGTCCACAAGGAAGGACAGAAGTTCCATCCAGTATTTTAATCTCATAAATGATCAGACCTCTCTCCAATAGATCATGATAGCATCTTTGACCTCGGTGATCCGCCTTCGACTGATCGGAAAGCTTTTCCCGTCAAACATGATGACCTCATTGTCTTGTGTCCGATGCACATGATCCACATTGATAAATACTCCCTTATCGATGAAAAGGAATCCGGGACGTTGGATCCTTGAGAACAAGGTTTTGATAGGCGCGTTTTCCCACAGGACCCCGTGGTTTTGGGTATGGACACTGCATTGTCTTCCTTCCCGGCACACATACATGATCTCTCCAGCCGGTACATTGATAACATCCCGGTTAAACCTGAAGCTCACACAGTCCTGTTTCTTTTTTTCAAATTCGTCACAGGCGAAATCCAAAGCTTCATAGAGTTGCTCTGTCGGCCTGTCTTTCAGAATATACCGCCTGGCTTCGACCCGATACCCTTCCGTCGCAAATTCAGAATGAGCTGTATAGAAGAAGAGCATATGATTCGGTGTCATATCCTTGAGACGATCCGCTATCTCGATGCCGCTGGCCTGCGGCATGTCGATATCGAGAATATAGAGGTCTGCCCGGGCTTTATCCTCCAGATCGAACAAGAACTGACGACTGTTCTGATACGGGATCAATGTATATACAAAACCGATCCTTTGTCGCAGATGATCGCTGATCACCTTTTGAAGTCGCTCCAGTTCTTGCCGGTCGTCATCACAGATCACGATCCTCATAGGTCTCTTCCTCCTTTCTGTGCTTTAGTATATCACAAATATACTCTAATGCGTCTTTTTTGTTCCAACGGTACATTTCTATGACCTGATCGGCGCCGCTTTCTCTTCTTGAGCTTTTTTTCTTCCTGTGTTATGATGGATATAAGAATGACTACTTTTTTAAACTAACTTTCAAATGGAGGAAACCATGGCTTTACAGATCATCAATCTAAAAACTGAATTTGCTCTCACACCGATCGGCCTGGATGAGAAGAAGCCCCGCTTTTCATATGAACTGAAGAGCGACCGGAAAGGGGCTCGTCAGGTATCCCGCCGTATCGTCATCGGTGCTTCTGACATCATGTGGGATTCCGGCGATGTGACCGAAGAGCAGGCTCCTTACATTCGTTATGAAGGGGCTCCGCTGGAGGCCCGCACCCGGTATTACATCTCACTTTCCGTTACGGATGATGCGGGTGAGACCGCGGACGCTACGACCTGGTTCGAGACCGGTCTCATGGAAGAGGATATCGAAAAAGCCTTCCCCGGCGCGTCCTTCATCGGGCCGGATGAGACCGTGCTGATGGCCAAGGTCAAGTCCGTCTTCCGCTATCACGCGAAATTCCGTCTGCCGGAAGGGGCTTCCAAAGCTTCTTTCATCTTCGGCGCCAATGACCCGCGTCTGCTGGATGCCAACAAGAATGACTACAACATCGCCGGCCCCAATGAGATCCGCTACGAACTGGATGCTACCAAAGAACCGGCTCAGTTCTCGATCTTCCGCATCGGCTACTGCCCGGAGGACAAGGCCGATGAACCGCTGGCCGTCTTCGACGCTTGTGCGTTCCAGCACCCGGAGCACGTCCTGATCGATTCAAAAAATGCTCATGACTGGCATACGATCGACTTCCAGGTCGCGGAAAATGCTGCTTTCACCTTTATCGACGATGTCAAGTGTGACAGCACGCTGGAAGAGATGCGCTTCCAGATGCCTGGCGCGCCGAAAAGTGATAAGCCTCTGTACCGCGAGAAGCCGCGCCAGCTGAATCCAGCCGGGTCCACGGACGTTACGCCCTACCCTATGCTCAGTGAGTTCGGCTATGACGCACCGGAAGGGCTGGAACTTGCGGAACTTCAGATCTACAACATGCGCTCTCCCGAAGCGCTCATTTATGACACCAAAGAAGTGGGGCTGGTACAGGGCCGGCGTCTCATCGATCCGACCCACACCTCCGTGCCGATGCTGCGCCGCGCTTTTACCGTAAAGAAGGGCTTGGATTCCGCCCGCCTGTATGTCACCGCCCGCGGCATCTACACCGCCTACGTCAATGGCGAAAAGGTCTCCGACCACTGGTTCGAGCCCGGTGCCGGCCAGTATGACACGCACCTGCTTTACCAGACCTATGACATCACCGACATGGTGCAGGAAGGCCCCTCCGCGATCGGCTTCCTGCTATCCTCCGGATGGTGGAATGAGTCTCAGACCTTCTCCCCCACCAACTACAACTACTGGGGTGACCGTCAGTCCGTCTTGGCGGAGATCATCCTGACCTATGAAGATGGCTCTCAAGAGCGCATCGTGACCGATCCGGACAGCTGGACTTACTGTGGAGAAGGTCCTGTCGAATTTGCCGGGTTCTTCTACGGCGAGCATTTCGACGGCCGCAGAGCGTACCTGTTAAGCGACTTCTCGAAACCGGATTTCGATGATTCCGCCTGGAAAAAGCCCATCATCGTGGAAGCGGTGGACTTCAAGAAAGAGCGTGAGGCGGCCGGCGGCTTCCATATGTGGCCGATCCCGAAGATGGACGCTCCGAAGCTGGTCGGCTACATGGGCGAGCCGGTGCGTCAGATCATGACCCTGACGGCTAAGAGCATGGCCGAGCCACGTCCCGGTGTCTACATCTATGACATGGGCCAGAACCTGATCGGCGTGCCTAAGCTGCATCTGTATGGCGAGAAAGACAGTCAGGCTGTCATCCGCTTCGGTGAGATCCTCTATCCCTATCTGCCGCAGTACGGGCATCAGCAGGGCATGCTGCTCACCGAAAACTATCGTGATGCTATCTCCACCGACCGCTACACCTTCCGCGGCGACGCCGAGGGAGAAGATTTCATGCCGGACCAGACCTTCCATGGCTACCGCTACATCGAGATCACCGGCGTGTCCAAAAAACCGGAGCTTGCGGACGTTCAGTCTGCCGTGCTCTCCTCCATCAACGACGAGACCGGCACCTTCACCTGCTCCAATCCGCTGGTCGACCGCTTCTTCCAGAACGTGCGCTGGTCGCAGTTCGCGAACTTCGTCAGCATCCCGACCGACTGCCCGCAGCGCAATGAGCGCATGGGCTGGGCCGGCGACGCAGAAGTGTTCGCCCGCACCGCTACCTATAACGCCGATGTGCACATTTTCTATCGTCGCTACCTGATGTGGCTGCGCGACTGCCAGCTCGAAAGCGGACGCTACCCGGATATCGCTCCGGTGGGCGGCGGCTTCGGCGGCATCGAATGGGGCAGCGCCGGCATCATCGTCACCTATGAGACCTGGCGTCAATATGGTGATGTGGAACTCATCCGCGAGAACTTCGTCGCCATGGACCGCTATATCGAATTCCTGAAGGCCCAGGGCGAGCCCGGCCGCTTAAGCGACCCGGGCAAAGTCGGTCCGCTTCCGGACTGGCTGGCTTCCGATCTGTCCACCGACGGACCGTTGCTGTGGAACGCCGTCTTCGCGTATGACTGCAAGATCATGGCCGAAATGGCCCGCTGCATCGGCGAAGAGGAAAAGGCAGCTTCCTACGAAGCACTCTGCGACCAGATCAAGAAAGTCTGGAACGAGACCTTCCTGGAGCCGGAGACCTGCATCACCCATAAACTGGATGGTTCTGTCAATGACACCCAGGCCTCCTATGCTCTGCCTCTGGAATATGATGTCATCCTTCCGGAGAATCTGGACAAGGTCCGCGCCAACCTGAAGAAGATCACCGAAAAGGTAGGCCACACCGTGACGACCGGCTTCGTGGGAACCGGCCCGCTGAACCCGGCTCTGACCGAGGCAGGCTTCGCTGAGGATGCTTATAAACTGATCAACCAGACGGCTTATCCGTCCTGGCTGTATCCGGTCACCCAAGGCGCCACCACCATCTGGGAGCGCTGGAATTCCTACACGGTAGAGAACGGATTCGGCGGCAACAATGCCATGAACTCCTTCAACCACTACTCCTTAGGCGCCGTAGCGGCCTGGATCTATGGTTACGTCCTGGGTATCCACCGCGGTCCTTCCTCAGAAGGCAGCGCCTTCCGGCACTTCCTCTACCAGCCCTACATCGGCGGGTTCGACCATGCGGAAGGCCATTATGACTCCATCTACGGCCGCATCGAAAGCCGCTGGGCCTGCGAGGAAGGTCGTGTGAAGATCCACTTCACCGTACCGGTAGGAAGCACCGCGACCGTAAAGCTTCCGGGCGAAGTCCTTTCCGCCTGCGGACTGGAATTTACGCCATCGGACGGCTGGCAATGCGCCGAAGCCGTAAGCGGCATGTATGATGTAGAGATCGAAGCATAAAACAATAGTATCTTAAGCTTCTAGGATCCAGCCGAAACCCTTTCAGCTGGGTCTCAGAAGCGAAAAAACCCTTCAAAGACCCAAAAAGCGTGCAG
>ONBQ01000199.1 GCA_900316145.1 uncultured Eubacteriales bacterium | reverse complement strand
GGGACACTGTTAGGATAAGTGTTTCCTGTCGGCGGATCTTTCCTGTCTTTGTGGAAACTATTCGCAAAACATTGGGTCTTGAGAAGCATTTCCGCCCTAAAAGACCCAACTCCCCGCTTTTTGGGTCTTTGAAGAGTTTTTCACAGCCCCTTCTTTTTTATCAGAGGATATCCCAGGGCGTCACGACCCCCAGCACCGCCTCGGACGGTTTGCCGTGCTCCGTCACATACAGCGCGACCAGACGCTTATCATTCTCATAGACTTTGCCGAAACGCTTCAGCGCCTCATCCTTCAAAGAATTCAGACCGATAAAGCCGAAGCTTTCGCTTTGATGGTTCCGGATATCGGTCTCTACCTCAAACTCCTTTAACATGTGATCCCGCAGCGAGGAAAGTTCCTGCCCTCCCATGATGATCTGGAACAATGTCGTTTTACTGAACACGCCGATCAGCCTTTTACGCTCATCAAGGATCGGAACATGGGCCACTTTTTTATTATACATCCGGCGGGTCACCGTATCGATCGTCTCTGTCACCGAGGCAAAGACCACATTCCGGGTATATACATCTCTGATCAGCGGCGGGTTCTGGATCAGGTTGATGATCTTCCGCAGGGTATCACAGGTATCCTGAGTGACACGCATGGCCTCCCGGCCCTCTACCTCCACCACATTGTGCTGGTAGAGATTGCGGATCTCACGGATGACATCGATATCCTGCCAATACTTACGGTATTCCTGCATTCGCATGATGGTGTGATACGCGCTCTGATGTCTTCCATAGCGAGCTTCCACCACCTGCTCTAATTCCTTGCAAAGGTTTAAAAAGTCTTCAGTCGTTGACATAACATTTCTCTATCAATTACAGGAACTGGCCGCGGCCGCATTGGACGCGATGATAGCGCACATAGCCGCCTGTTCAGCGGCCATCATGGCAATGGTCCCGGACAAAGCCGCCGTATCCATAGCGTCGCTCTCCTTGGTATGATCCAAAGCGACGAGCATCGCGGCATGCATCAGACGGCTTTTCTTGCCCAATCCCCATACGCCATAGCCTTTCTGATCCGCCAGGAAACGATCCGCTTCCGTGATCTCCCCGACCAGACTTTCTATTGATGCTTCTGTTCCGGCCAGCACTCCCAGCATGGGCAGTTCATAACTCTTGCCATACTTCAGGCCACGTTCTCTCAATCCCTCATAAAGAGCCACGACACGCCCGCCGCTGGCATTCTGCCCCGCCAGCACCATGGTATGGGTCAGGCTCTGCAAGCCGTTTCCGGAAGGAAACTTACCTTTCAACTCTTTATAGAAACCTTCCATCCGATCGATCAGCACGTCATCCGCCTCATCGCTGAGCGCCAGCAGCAGGCAAAACCCGGTATCTCCTGAGGAGGTCAGAAAAGGATGCTCTTTCTTCATGCGTTTGTAGAGCTGCCTCGCGCGGGAAGCGACATCATCCATCTGCCAGTCCGGTACCTTGCTGCCTAAAGAAAGCGCCGAAAGAGCCAGATATTCCGAACGCGGGAAATCGCTCTTCAGGATCTCGTAAGTCTCCTTGCCCTTCATCATGGCCGTTTCCGGATGGCCGGACAACGCCAGCATGGTGATGCACGCCATCTTGCCGAAGCCGCGGAAATTGGAGAAAAGCCCGGTCTCTTCCTTGAGGACCTGTTTGGCTTCTGACAGCATGCTTTCATCCACCAGATCCGCGTTCAGCAGCATCATGGCGCAGACCGAACGCATACGAAGGTCACCGGATCCAACGCTTCTTTTCAGCATTTCCTGATTCTGAACGAACTGATCACATTTTTTCTGTAATGATTCACGCATTTTTCTCATCCTTTCTGTGAACAAGCTTAGTATATCGCGTCAGGTCCACAGAAAACAAGTGTCTGGGACAAATGGATCCCCCGCGGGATAAATGCAGGATCAGTCCACCCACGTGACAACATTTCCGGTCCGAGGCAGAGGGTTGCGATCCGGCAGGCCGCCCTTCGCGTATCCCACGGAAAGCGCGCCGTATACTCGCTCCCCTTCATTTAATCCGATCGTACGCAGATACTCCGTAATGATCTCATTTTCATTCAGCCACTTCAGCTGATTGACCCAGCACGTGCCAAGATCCAGCGCATTGGCCTCGATCATCATATTCTCCAAAGCACAGGCGCAATCCGCGATATTGTTGCCATACTCGATCTGATTCGCCGTCAGGATCAGCACCGGCGCATTGTAATGAAATACATATACTTTTTCCTTCGATCGGCGGATGGCCGCTGCCATGGACCGGTACATTCCCGGTGTCTCCTCCATCTTGGAGAACTCCTGCTTGACCAGGCGGGCCAGTTCCTCCAGCACTTTTTCATTGCGGATCACGATAAAATGTGTCGTCTGGCTGTTCCCGCCGCTCGGCGCCATACGTCCAGCCTCAATGACCCGCTCCAGTTTCTCCTGCTCCACCTCTGTTTCCGCATACACCCGCGTACTGCGTCTTGTCAAAATCGCTTCTTCTGCTTTCATGGTACTGCTCCTTGTCCTGCTTACAGATCACGCAACAGCCACGCGAAACCCTTGGCTGTCCGTACATCCGGTTCGAAGAAATGATTGCCATCATTCCATTCCAACACACACCGATCCTCCAGCAATGCCGCCTGAGTCCGGATCGCCTCTCCTACCTGCGCCATGACCTTATTCCGGGTCTTCTCCTCTTTCCGGCCCAGGCTCAGATACACCTTTTCGCTTTCGCAGCTATGCTCCTTGACATAATCCAGCCATCCCGGATACCACACTGAAGGAGAGACCGCAGCCACTCCGGCAAAGCGCTCCGTCTGATAAGATGCCCACAGTGCAAACAGTCCTGCCAAAGAATACCCGCCGAGAAGCACTTTCTCCGGCATCGGTATTTCCAGGATCCTTTGCAATGTCTGGCCAGCCCCATCTCCAAAAGGCTCCGCCCCGAAGACCGGCGGCGCACTCCAAGGCGCAAGATCCTGATTCCAGTCATTGACCGCTACAGACATCAGCTGGAAATCATCCCTTCCCGAAAACTTTTTGATAAGCTGGAATTCATGGTCGAGGTCATCCTGTTCATGCGCGCCGGTAACGTGAAGAAGGAGGATGGAGGAATCTGATGAATCGTAATTATTATTATATTTCAGTGTCATTATGTTAAATATTCTTTCACAAAATATTTTTATATTTAATTATTTTTGTTTATATTGATTTTACCGAAAATATATAGTATAATCGAAGTTCCTCTGTTAGTCCCTTGTTACCTGTTGGATTCTGTTTTAGCGATGTCATCCCGTAAAACCAAAAACCTCTACGTGGCTCTCATAAACAAAGTGAAACTATCCCGTAAAACAGCTGTTCATTCTCAAGCTTTTACCCGTTCTCCAAGTGTCTTGATACTCTATCAGGTAACTGAAATACTCTTTTGGTCAAATCAACCACTTTTATACCCGATATCATACCAGTATTTCGCTTCATCCCGTAGCTTACATCAAAACTACGTTCTGTAGTATATTTCCTAAAACTCATCAGGTAAGGTTTGAAAGGAGACATTATGCCGCATTATTATCTTCCTGTTTCAGCCCAGTATTCTATTTTGAACGAACTGATTTCCCAGGTTACTTTATCCATAAAAGATAAACCCCTAGGATTTCTGAACATCCAGCATAGTCACAACTGTGTTCAGTATTACTGCAAACAAAAAAGGAGTGACCTCAGAGGCAATTATATTCGCTTGGAAAAACTCTCCTTCATCAAAGAATTAGCTCAAAAAGACTACGTCGAATCCTTTCTTCGTGCCTGCACCACTATGCAAAAGGAATTGCTCCGGCTGGAAAAGCTTCATGCCGAACGCAGTGCTTCGTTCCTTTATCACGCTTTAGCGGCGCCTTTTGAAAAGCTCTCACCCGAACGAAAAAGTCTGGTCCAGCCATATGTTCTTCCGGATGACCTTTTTGTTGCGTCCTGGCTCAGTACGCCTTATGAGAAAAAGCCTTTTTACCCTGGCGACGGGCAGATCTATGCGGAGAAAGGCTTTCGTGTTCGCTCTAAGTCGGAGAAGATCATGGCGGATAAACTGGACCGCATGGGGATCCCGTATCTGTATGAGTTTCCCTTGGATCTTCCTCCTTACGGAACCATTCACAATGATCTGACGATTTTGGATATCCGGGAAAGGATCGCTGTCCGACATGAGCATTTTGGGCGAATGCAGGACCCTTCCTACGCGTATAAGAACATGCAGAAGATCGATCGATATATCCAGGCCGGTTTCAGGCCTGGATTCGACTTTTTATACACTCTGGAAGGTGAGCACTACACTGTGGATATGAAGAATTTCGAAAAACTCATTCAAGACCGGTTTTTATAAGTTTGTGACGCTTCAGCTCTGAAATGACGTCGCAAGTTCGGTCCACGCGGGCACAAATCCGGCTTTCTGCGCGACTCGCTGCGAGTTGATGTGCGAGACGGAGGTGCCATAATAAGGCAGGATCCCCAGGTCCAGGATCTCGTTCTTCAGCCGCCTTACCAGTTCTGGGCCGATGCCCATGCCTTTTGCTTCCGGTTCTACGTTGATGCCGATCTGCCACATGGTGGGGCTGTCGGCGCTGGCTCCGGCCATGCCAAGGAGTTTCCCGTCTTTCCAGGCGCCAATGCCGATGCGGTCCGGCGCGGCTTCCTGGAAAGAATAGGCTTCTTTCATGCGGGCATCGCCCCGGAACTGTTCGATTTCCTGGTCGCGATAGATCACAACATCATAGGGAACAGGTTCGACCGGGGACTTTTCCGTGGCAATGTAGAAGGGATGCAGATGGCTGACGCGGTGGCCGGTCTCTTTCAGCTTTTCATTAAGGGCAAGCACCGGACCGGGTTCCATGAACCACTGGCCCGGATAGCTTTCGTACTGGGAACGGCACCAGTCAATGATCTCAGGCTGGCCGGCAAAAAGGAGCTTGTTGCGCAGGGAAACGATCTTCAGGAAGCATTCCTTCTCTTCGCTGAACCGGCGGCGTCCTTCCTGCGGTGTATAGATGTGAAAGTGATTTGAACTATCCTGCACTTCTTCCAATGGGCAACAATAGTCAAGGGAAAGCTGGCGATACAGGATCTCTCTCATTTCAATATTCCTTTCTTGGTTTTTCTTTCAGCCCATAGCGTTTCATGAACTCTGCCAGATCCGCGTCGGAGCGGATCAGCATTTCTTCTTCGAACTTGCCTGTTTTCAGGTCTT